>JANQTG010000055.1 GCA_030731855.1 Cellulophaga sp.
CGATTAGACATTCCTAATTTTTATTTATCGCCTAATGGAGATGGTGTGAACGATTTTTTAGTAATTGAAGAATTAGAACTGTCTCCCAATAACGATCTACAAATATTTGACCGCAACGGATTACTAGTTTTTCAAAAGCAGAATTATCTCAATGAGTTTAATGGTATTGCCAATGTAGATGGCATTATTGTGAATAAAAACATAGGCTTACCAGCAGGAGTATATTTTTATGTGGTTAAACTTTTAGATTTAGATTTCGAATTTCAAGGTTTTCTTTACTTAGCGCGATAGTTTTTTCGTTGATGGTGTTTAAGGTTTAAAAATAATTTAAAACTTAATATCACTAGCGTTCGCTAAAAACTGCAAATAATTAACTACAATATTTGAAAATCTGAGGATTACATCTTGTTAAATAAGATTACGATTAGAATCAGAACTCTTTATTTATTAGCATACATCAAGTGAAAATTCAACATTGTATTTTTGTGAAATACTCAAAAAACAGCTAGTTAAAAAAGTCTTGTTTCTAGTTTCTTTTAGCTTGGTCATTGAGCGAAGTCGAAATGCGGCGGTCTCTTATTTTTTTATTAGGCACTAATGACTTAACATTCAAAACTCTAAACTACCCTCTATTTTTCTAAATAATTACCCGTCTAAAATAATTATCTTTACTTTTTACATTCAAATTAGACAATAATGGCAAAAAATACCGTTACTACTCTAGTACCTAAATTAATTACAGCAGAAGACACCTATGTTGTACGACATAAAGTATTGAGAAAAGGTAGATCTATTGAAACATGTGCTTTTGAAGGTGACACCCTTTCAAAAACCTACCATTTGGGTGGTTATTTAGGCAATAAGTTAGTAGCTGTAGCCTCCTTTTATGAAGTTTCAAATAAGGAATATACCTTTAATAATGCTGTTCAATTGCGAGGAATGGCTGTTTTAGAGAATTATCATAGTAATGGATATGGGCAAACACTTCTTAAACATGGTGAAACCCTAGCCAAAGAAAAAAAATATGATATTCTTTGGATGAATGCTAGAGTTTCGGCTTTAGAATTTTATACCAAACAAGGCTATCAGAAAGTTGGTACTATTTTTGAAATACCACTAGTTGGAGACCATTTTGTACTCTATAAAAAAATTTAAAATGAAAAGAAGGTCATTTTTACAAGCAACAGGAATAACAAGTTTAGCGATGGCTTTGTCGCCGCACATAAGCATGGCGCATTGGCAACAAGAAGAAAAAGAATATTCCATTTTAGAGCTTATGGGTAAGTCAACTATAGACTTACACGGTAAAAATATTAATTTGGTGAAAGAAGCCCACGACGCTTTTATCGAAATGAAGAGAGCGGCTTATAGTGCTGGCATCGATTTAAAAATAGTGTCGAGTTACCGCAGTTTCGACAGGCAACAGGCCATATTTGAAGGTAAGTATATTAAATATACCGATGAAGGTATGGAGCCCTTGGCTGCCATAAATAAAATTATAGAATACTCTACCATTCCTGGCACTAGCAGGCATCATTGGGGTACTGATATTGATGTGCTAGATGGCTATCAAAAAGTTAGTGGCGATGTATTAGTTCCTTCAAAATATGGAGAAGGACAGCCTTATGCTAATTTTAAAAAATGGATGGACGAAAACTCTGTAAAGTTTGGTTTTCATTTAGTGTATACCGATAATTCTAAACGAAGAGGTTTTAAATACGAGCCATGGCACTATAGCTACGCCCCTATTTCTATTCCTATGTTAGAAGCTTTTAGAAGTAAAAATATTGTGCAATTATTTAGAAATGAAACTTTTTTAGGAAGTGAACATTTTACTGCAGGTTTTTTAAAAACATATATCGCTGATAATATGTTAGACATTAATCCGAAACTTTTATAAGTTTTTGTACTTTAGGAACCTCTAAAAAACACTAACCATGAAAAGAGGTAACTGGAAAATCAGAATTTTTATCGGACTAGCGATAGTCGCATTTGCATTTTTTCAAAAATGGAATAATACCGAAGTGAACCCCTACACAGGTCGTTCGCAACATATTACTATGAATTCCGAGCAAGAGATTGCCATAGGCTTGCAAAGCGCCCCCGAGATAGCGCAACAATACGGCGGACTCTACCCAGACGAACGTTTACAAAAATTTGTGAAACAAGTAGGTAATAAACTCGTAAATAATAGTATCGCAAAAGACACTCCCTATAATTACGATTTTCACTTACTCGCAGACGACCAGACTATAAATGCTTTTGCACTTCCTGGAGGGCAGTGCTTTATAACCTATGCTCTTTTCTCACAACTAAACGAAGCACAGCTTGCTGGTGTTTTAGGTCACGAAATTGGTCATGTTATTGGCAGACATTCTGCAGAACGTATAGCCGATTCCGAAATGTGGCAAACCGCAACTATGGGTGCTACTGTTGGCGCTGGAGACTTAGGAAGCATTGTGGGTAGTATTGGTCAAAATACACTTTTAAAAAATGGGCGTGGAGATGAATTGGAAAGTGATGAATTAGGCGTTCTTTTTATGATTAATTCTGGTTACAATCCGTATGAAATGATAAAAGTGATGGAAATACTAAAAGCAGCTGGTGGTCCAAACAGACAACCCGAATTTCAAAGCACGCACCCAGATCCTGAAAACAGAATAGAAAAAATTAAGGAAGCTATCAAAAAACACGAATCACAACAGTAGTGTATTTCATCTAATAAATGGTGAATATATCGAATTTGTAAAATAATTTGTTAGTTTTGTATCACCCACAATTTTACAGTTTACTATTAGCCCTTATAGCTTTGATTTATAAATCTTTAAACGAAACTATATGGCAACACTTCTACATTTTAAAAATGTTTATTTAGAAGCATTCGAAAATTGTAAACCTGCATTCGTTGTAGTTTTACTCAAAATCTATTCATTATTTTCTATATTTATGATATCGTTAGCACTCTATGCCTTTTTTTATAGGGTATTCAGCGGCTTTAAATTTTAATTATATCGCTCTTTTACCTGAACACTAGAAGAAAAATTAGGAAACTAAAAAAGCCATTTACACTCCGTAAATGGCTTTTTTTGACTTAATAAACTATGGTTACTTTTTCTTTTCAAATTTGCATCAATTACTTTTTAATTAGGATACTCTAGATTCTTTATCCAATAACTAAGTTTTACCGTAATTAATGGTCTAAAAAATAACATTAATTACCCCTTTAGAACTAAAAAAGATGCTAAAATAGTTAGTATTAACAGGCATTTCGTCTTATTTTTGAGGTCTAAATATCATATCCCATGAACAAAAAAGTAATATTGATGATTCTAGATGGTTGGGGAAAATCTCCCGACCCAAAAGTTTCTGCGATTGACAATGCCAATACCCCATTTATTGATCGAATTCAAAAAGAATATTCCAATGCAAATCTCTTAACCGATGGAATGAATGTAGGTCTTCCCGAAGGTCAGATGGGCAATAGTGAAGTGGGACACATGAATTTAGGTGCGGGACGTATCGTATATCAAGATTTAGCAAAAATTAATAAAGCCGTAAAAGAAGATACTTTAAAAGATGAAAAAGTTTTAAAGGAGGCTTTCTTATATGCTAAAGAAAATAACAAACCCGTACATTTTGTTGGCTTATTGAGTGATGGTGGTGTTCACAGCCATACAAGCCACCTTAAAGGTTTAATTAATGCTAGTGAGGCTTATAATTTAGATAAGGTTTTTATTCACGCTTTTACCGATGGTAGAGATGTAGATCCAAAAAGTGGAAAAGGGTATTTAGAAAACATTACCCAATTCTGTGCTGATAAAAAAGCAAAACTAGCTACCGTAATAGGGCGTTATTATGCCATGGATAGAGATAAACGTTGGGAACGCGTAAAATTAGCATACGATTTATTAGTGAATAACAACGGTGTTAAAACCACCGATATTGCTGCTGCGGTTCAACATAGTTATGACGAAAATATTACAGACGAGTTTTTAGCTCCTATTGTACTTACTGAAAGTAACAGTTCTCCCGTCGCTAAGATTCAAAATGGAGATGTGCTGATATTTTTCAATTTTAGAACCGATAGAGGGCGAGAACTTACACAAGTATTAAGTCAAGTAGATATGCACGAACAAAACATGCACAAGCTAGATTTATACTATGTAACCATGACAAATTATGATGAATCTTATAAAAAAGTTCATGTAGTTTATGATAAAGATAATATCGAAGAAACCTTAGGCGAAGTTTTATCAAAAGCAGGTAAAAAACAAATTAGAATTGCAGAAACCGAGAAGTATCCGCATGTTACTTTTTTCTTTAATGGTGGTAGAGAAATTCCTTTTGATGGCGAAAAGCGTTTGCTTTGCCCCTCACCGAAAGTCGCAACCTACGATTTACAACCAGAAATGAGTGCTTATGAAATTAGAGACGCCATTGTACCTGAACTTGAAAAAGGAGAAGCAGATTTTGTATGTTTAAATTTTGCAAATCCGGATATGGTTGGCCATACAGGAGTTATGGCAGCCGCTATAAAAGCTTGCGAAGTAGTAGATAGCTGTGCTGAAACTGTAGTAACCGCTGGATTAAAAAATGGGTATAGTACTATTGTCATTGCCGACCACGGAAATTGTGATACCATGATGAACCCTGATGGTACGCCAAATACGGCACACACCACAAACCCTGTTCCTTTAATTTTAGTAGATCCTGATCATATTAAAATAAAAGATGGCGTTCTCGGAGATATCGCACCTACTATTTTAAAACTTATGGGTGTACCACAACCCGCATTAATGACTCAAAAACCTTTGGTATAGCATTTTACCAAAAAGTTTATCTTTACAGCGTATGATTATTGTAAAAACACCAGAAGAAATAGCCTTAATGCGCGAAAGCGCATTAATTGTATCAAAAACATTAGGAATGCTTGCCGGCGAAGTAAAACCTGGCGTTACAACATTACATTTAGATGCACTTGCAGAAACCTTTATTCGCGATCATGGTGCAACACCAGGGTTTCTGGGAATGTATGATTTTCCAAACTCGCTTTGTATGAGTCCGAATGCTCAAGTTGTTCATGGTATTCCGAACAAAACTCCTTTAGTTGAAGGCGATATTATTTCGATAGATTGCGGTGCTTTAAAAAATGGCTTCTATGGAGACCACGCCTATACTTTTGAAGTTGGGGAAGTAACTCCAGAAATAAAAAAACTTCTTGATGTTACCAAAGAATCTCTTTATGTAGGTATTCGAGAATTAAAATTAGGAAATCGCGTGGGCGATGTAGGGTATGCAATTCAAAAATTCACAGAAGATCACGGTTATGGGGTTGTGAGAGAATTGGTAGGTCATGGTTTAGGGAGAAAAATGCACGAAGACCCTGAAATGCCTAATTATGGAAAAAGAGGTCGCGGTAAAAAATTTGTTGAAGGTATGGTGGTCGCTATAGAACCTATGACCAACATGGGAACACATAGAATTAAGCAATTAAAAGATGGCTGGACAATCCTAACAGCCGACGGAAAACCTAGTGCACATTTTGAGCATGACGTTGCCATCGTAAATGGTAAGCCAGAACTTTTATCTACGTTTAAATATATTTACGATGCTTTGGGGATTAGTAGTAATGAGGAGGATGAGTTTAGACAAACTTAATGCTGACTTAGTAAACTAGAAGAATTATTTCACAAAGTTTCACAGAGCTAAACGCAGAGTTTCACAAAGCATGGAAAATAATGAATTAACAAATATTATTATTGGTGCTGCGATTGAAGTTCATAAAGCACTTGGTCCAGGACTCTTGGAGTCCGCTTATCAAGAGTGTCTTATTTAGGACTTAAAATCTAAGGGATTAGAAGTCAAAAAACAAGTTGCTTTACCTATAGTCTACAAGGAAGTTAAATTAGATCATGGTTATAGAATAGATTTGTTAGTTGAAAATAGGATTGTAATTGAGCTTAAAACTGTGGAATGTTTTACCGACGTACATTTTGCACAAATACTAACTTATTTAAAACTTGGTGAATATAAATTAGGTATTCTTATAAATTTTCGTACCTCACTATTAAAAAACGGAATTAAACGTTTTATAAATACACCTCTGTGAAACAACTTTAGATGTCAAAAATTTTTAAATTAATTTTAAATACTATCCCAAGGCCACTGCTTATAAAACTAAGCTATGTAGCTAGGCCTGTTTTAGCTTTTTCCATGCGTGGAAAAAAATATGTAGACCCAATAGATGGTAAAGGTTTTAAAAGCTTTCTACCATACGGTTATGAAAGTCCTAGAGATAATGTATTATCACCTTCTACCCTCTCTTTAGAACGCCACAGATTGCTTTGGCTTTATTTAAAAAATGAAACCGATTTCTTTAGCAAAAACTACAAAGTGTTACATTTTGCTCCTGAGCAGGCTTTTTACAAACGTTTTAGAAACCTTAAAAATTTAGAGTACACTACAACAGACTTAGATTCTCCTTTAGCGGATGTGAAAGCAGATATTTGTGCATTGCCATTTGATAATCATAGTTTTGATGTCATTTTCTGCAATCATGTATTAGAGCATATTCCTAATGACAAAAAAGCGATGGAGGAATTATTTAGAGTGTTAAGGCCAAATGGCTGGGGCATTTTTCAAATTCCTCAAGACTTAAAAAGGGAATATACCTTCGAAGATGACACTATTACGGATAAAAGGGAAAGAGCTAAAATTTTTGGTCAGTATGATCATGTTCGTATTTACGGAAGAGATTATTTTGACAAACTAAGGGCAGTTGGTTTTACGGTAGATGAAATAGATTATACCACAACATTAAGTACTCAAGACGTAGAAAAATACAGATTAGCCAAAGGAGAAGTAATTCCGTTCGTTAGGAAGTAAAAAAATCTCCATTAATCTTTGATAATTATTTCCTGAAAACCATCTGTTATATACTCTTTTATAGCTCCTGAATCATCGATAAAAATAATATAGCCTTCAATGTCTAATTTCTTGGCTAAAAGTGCTTTTGATTCTTCTAAATCCATCGCCATAAATGCTGTAGCATAAGCATCAGCCTCCGCACAATTATTGGCTAAAATAGTTACCCCTAATATATTTGAATCTTTAGTATAACCCGTAATTGGGTCTACAGTATGCACGTAGCGCTTTCCTGTTTTTTCATCCTCTCTAAAGTGCCTGTAATTACCAGAAGAAGCCAAACCCTTATTATGTAAATAAATTAATGCTGCTGGGTAGTCTCGATCATTTGCCAGCGGATCATCAATACCCACCACAAATTTTTTCATTTTAAGCTTATTTTCTCCTTTCGAAATTAACTCACCGCCAACTTCTACTAAATAATTGTTTATTCCCTTTGCCTCTAGCATGGCACCTAGCCTATCAACAGCGTACCCTTTGGCTATAGCATTAAAATCGAATAGGATATTAGGATTCGCTTTTCGTATGGTTCTATTCGGCATTAACAATACCTTTTCAAAACCCACGTAATTCAAAAGACTATCAACAGTGATTGAATCCATCTCAATTTTGTTTCCTGGTCCAAATCCCCAAGAATTAACTAAAATACCCACAGTAGGATCAAAATAACCCTTGGTAATAGAATTTATGTCTTTAGAAAGATTAAACACTTCCGCAAACATTTCATCAACCATTATGGTAGAATCTCCAGCATTAATTTTAGAGATATCTGAATCTGGAATATAGGTTGACATTGATGTATTTACTACTTGAAATACGGAATCTATTTCGCGCTGAAAATCTCTAGGTTCAGCATCATAATACAATATGGAATACGATGTTCCTAAGGCAAGTCCAGAATTGTTAGACTCCACAAAATCTTGAGAACAAGACGAAACAAAAATTAATACTATAATTCCAAAAGGTAATTTAAAAAACTTAAATTTTAACAAGTCCGTCATAATCAACAATATATTCTTCATTTAAAAAAACAGGATTGGCATAAGACCCAGCATTCACCAAACCCACACCAGCATAAAAAGTATCTGCTTCAAATTTTAAAGCATGCTCTTTCATTTTATTTAGAGAAACTAACTCTAGATCTTTTGGATCATTTGGGTAGCTTATCGCTTTCACCACTATAAAATGTAGCTTTTTATCTTTTGTACAAACAAATTGAGGATTTTTTTTCAAAACACTATTTACAGACAAAAATTCGAAACCATCTGCTTCTAATTGTTTCCCTACTATATTCATAGCAAGATTGTGTAATTCTTGTTCCGTTAACGCTCTACTCATACTACAAAAATAATATAAATTTTAAGCATTAAATGGTTTGAATAAATGAAAATATTTAGTGAAACGCGAACCTAGTTATTATAAGTCATCCTTTAGTGATTCTAAGCATTAAAAATTAGTTTTTGATAAAGCTCTCCATAAAAAATAATATTTTAAGTGATATATTATTATAGTTTAAAAAAAATTAATATCTTAAAATAAAAAAAACTATGACACTTTCTCCAAGACTAGAAATGGCATTAGGTAAATTGTATAATGCCTTTCACAACAACGAGCTACATCCTGAATATTGCACGAAATGTGCGGTCGGAAATATATGCGATAATTTAGAATTTTGGCAAAATTTCACTGACTTACATGGCTCAACACAATTAAATTATGTGGGGATTGTAAATCAAAAGTTTGGTAAACGTTTTTATGGGTATACTCCTTTAGAATTACTGCAAATTGAAGCTGCATTTTTACAAGGATGTGGTTATACACTACCTATGAATACGAAAAACAAGAAACCATTAAATCCAAGAGACAAGTCGGTTTTATTTAATGGACTTTGCGAAACAGTTGCTTACTTATGTAAGCTAGACGGATTACAGAATGTAATGGATTTACAAAAATTATTTGAACATGAAAATGATCAACCAAAATACCAATTACATCAAATATTAGTCTAGTTTATAGAGTACAAAACTTTGAAGATACTTTTTAACCCAAAAATTTTATCAACAAAAAATGCAACCAATTGGGTGCATTTTTTTATGTTGTTTTAAAATTAAATTACCCTCCAAAATCATCAAAACGAATGTGTTCATCTGGAATACCGTAATCTTCACCCATCTTCTGAACCGCTTTGTTCATTAATGGTGGACCACAGAAATATAATTCAATATCTTCTGGAGATTCGTGTAAGCTTAAGTAATTGTCAATAACACAATTATGAATAAACCCTACAAAACCATCACCAGGAGCATCAATATTTTCTTTTACTTTCCAATTGTCTTCTTCCATTGGCTCAGATAAAGCCATATAAAATTTAAAATTAGGGAAGTTCTTTTCTAATTTTTTAAAATGATCTATGTAAAAAAGTTCACGTTTAGATCTACCACCATACCAATATGTTACTTTTCTATTGGTCTTTAAAGTATTGAATAAATGATATAAATGTGAACGCATTGGCGCCATACCTGCACCACCACCAACATATAACATTTCACTTTCCGATTCATTAATGAAGAATTCTCCATAAGGACCAGAAATTACGACATCGTCACCAGGTTTTAAACTAAATATATAAGAGGAAGCAATACCAGGATTAACATCCATCCAACCATTCTTAGCTCTATCCCAAGGTGGAGTAGCTATACGAACGTTTAGCATAATTTCTTTTCCCTCCGCTGGGTAAGAAGCCATAGAATAGGCTCTTTCAACAGTTTCAGGATTTTTCATTGTTAAAGGCCATAAATTAAATTTATCCCATTCTGCCTTAAACTTGTCGGGAGTTTCGTGCTCTTCTGGGTGTGCTGTAATATCAATATCAGCATATTTAATCTCACATTCAGGAATTTCAATTTGAATATATCCTCCTGCCTTGTAGCCCATATCTTCTGGAATTTCAACTACAAATTCTTTAATAAATGAAGCAACATTATAGTTACGAACTACTTTTGCTGGCCATTTTTTAATTCCAAAAACTTCCTCAGGTATAGTAATTACCATATCCTGTTTTACCTTTACTTGACAGGCTAAACGAGCACCGTGTTGTAATTCTTTTCTTGAAAAGTGTGGCGTTTCAGTCGGAAGTGCTTCTCCACCACCAGACATTACGTGGCACTCACATTGGATACAGGTACCACCACCACCACATGCAGATGGCAAAAATACTTTGTTACTACCAAGCGTAGTTAACAAAGAACTACCAGAGGCAACTTCTATTTCACGCTCTCCGTTAATTAAAATTTTAACAGGACCTGATGGTGACAATTTCTGTTTTACTACTAATAATAAGGTTACTAATAATAATGTTATTAATAGAAAGGCTGCTACTGTAGCTACTACAGTCCCTATTGTACTTGCGGCTAAAATCATCATAATAATTTTATTTGTTAATATTATCGGCTACACTTAAGTCTGTCTTAAGTTTAGCTTCATTTTGTTCAACATCTTCTTTAATAACTTTAATCTTGGCAGATTTTACTTCCGTCGCTGCTGGTTCATCACCACCAGTTAACATTCCACCAAAACTCATAAAACCAATAGCCATTAAACCCGTAATAATAAAGGTTATTCCTAAACCCCTTAAAGGAGCTGGTACTGCACTATATCTTATTTTTTCTCTAATAGCTGCAATCGCTAAAATCGCTAAAAACCAACCTATACCAGAAGATATGCCGTAATTAAACGCTAAACCTAAAGTTTCAATTTCCCTAGATTGCATAAATAAAGAGCCTCCTAAGATGGCACAGTTTACAGCTATTAAGGGTAAAAAGATACCTAAGGAATTATAAAGAGAAGGTGAAAATTTCTCTACAATAATCTCTACTAATTGTACCATTGTGGCAATCGTAGCGATAAACATGATGAATGATAAAAAGCTTAAATCATATTCCGCATATTCAGGACCTAACCATGTTAATGCACCTTCTTGCAACAAATACTGATCTAATAACCAGTTTAAAGGTACCGTTATCGCCAGTACAAAAATTACCGCTACACCTAAACCTACAGCTGTTGACACCTTTTTTGATACTGCCAGATATGAGCACATGCCTAAGAAATAAGCAAATACCATGTTATCCACAAATATCGATTTAAAAAACAATTCTATATGTTCCATAATTTATTACGTATTCGGTATTCAGTGTTTCGAACTCAGTAAAAATATACTGAAACTACTAACTGCATATTAATTTTTAATCTTCTATTAATGCTTTATTTCTACTACGTTGAATCCAGATAATAATACCAACAACAATCAAAGCCATGGGAGGTAATACCATGAAACCATTGTTTTCGTAACCTAAGGCAAATAAACCTGTCTTTTCTACAGGATCTCCCATTACTTTAAAACCGAACAAAGTTCCAGAACCTAAAAGTTCTCTGAAAAAACCTACCACAACGAGTATTAACCCATATCCTAAAGCATTACCAATGCCGTCTAAAAAAGATCTCCATGGTCCATTAGCTAAAGCAAAAGCTTCAAAACGACCCATAATAATACAGTTGGTAATAATTAATCCGATAAATACCGAAAGCTCTTTACTTAAACTGTAAGCAAACGCTTTTAGTACCTGATCTACAATAATTACTAAAGTAGCGACTACAATTAGTTGTGCTATAATTCTAATTTTTGATGGAATGATATTTCTCATTAAAGAAATAACCACGTTACCAACACCCATAACAAATATTACAGATACCGCCATTACTATTGAAGGCTTCAACTGTGCTGTAATTGCTAAAGCAGAACAAATACCTAGTACTTGAATAGTAATAGGATTGTTATCTAACAATGGATCACTAATTAATTTGCCGTCTTTTTTTGATAAAAGTCCCATATATAATTAATTTAAAGTCTTAAAGTAAGACATGTACATTTTAACATCTTTCTTTAACATCGCAGAAACCCCATCACCTGTAATGGTTGCACCAGCTAAGGCATCTATTTTATGATCATCTTTTCTGTTGTTCTTAGGATCGTTGTTACCTTTGGCTACGGTAATACCTTCATAAATTTCTCCACTTAAGAACTTTTCGCCTGTAAAATCATCCATAAAGTAACGCTGCTTAATTTCAGCACCAAGTCCAGGAGTTTCAGCTTTATGATCAAAATAAACACCCGTTACGGTCATTTCTTTATCTAAGGCTACAAAGCCCCAGATAGCATCCCATAAGCCTTTTCCTCTGATAGGAACTACATATACGTCTTTACCATCTTTTTGCCCAACAAATAAAGGAAGACGTCTTTCGTAAGAACCATTCTTAGCTTTTGTTTCTTCTTTTTTAATATCGATTAAATACGCCTGGTCATCTTCAATCAATTCTCCACCTTGCAAAACATATTGTTTAGTAATATATTTTTTAAACTGTTCTTCTACATTATCTGTTGAAACAAAAGCAACATCATTGGCTCCTGTATTGTTATTTACGCCCAAGGCATAAAGTATATTTTGCTGTTTCTCAAAGCGTTCATTAGCTTTTACCATTGGTTTTAAACCTGATGCCAAGCCTGCTAAAATAGAGCCCACAACTAAAACCATTATAATGGAAAAAATTATCGTATAGCTATTTTTTTCTGTATCTACTGCCATAATTATGCTGCTTTAACTTTAACACGATTCATTCTACGTTTTACATTCCCTTGGATTACATAATGATCTATGGTTGGTGCAAAAACATTCATTAATAATATCGCCAAGAATACACCTTCTGGATAGGCTGGATTAAATACTCGAATCATAATAGAAATAAAACCTATTAAGAAACCATAAATCCATTTTCCCTTATTAGTTTGTGAAGCTGTAACAGGGTCAGTTGCCATATAAACAGCTCCGAATAAAATACTACCAATAATTAAGTGTTGCCAAAAAGGAACACTCATTAATCCGTAGAATTTACTAGTTTCAGTAATCCAACCT
This sequence comes from Cellulophaga sp., assembly GCA_030731855.1. Classification (GTDB taxonomy): domain Bacteria; phylum Bacteroidota; class Bacteroidia; order Flavobacteriales; family Flavobacteriaceae; genus Cellulophaga. Next base: position 12,894 of record JANQTG010000055.1, read on the forward strand.
GCATCAACAACAGTGTTAAATATGAGTCCCATTACAAGAGCTCCAATTAAGGTACTCACAATAATTCTCCAGCTACCAATCTTCGTAAAAATTAAAAACAAGGCACCTAAAATGATTAAAACTTTAGACGTTTCGCCTACTGATCCTGGTATTAAACCCCAGAACATATCCCAATAATCATACGCTACGGTACTATTTTGAGCATAAGACCCTAAAATGGTTTCACCTGATATAGCATCTGCTGTACCTGCACGTTCTACAGCGCCGTGTACCCAAACCTTGTCTCCTGACATCCATGTTGGGTATGCAAAGAATAAAAAAGCTCGGATAGTTAAGGCAGGATTTAAAATATTCATCCCAGTACCACCAAAGACTTCTTTTCCTATTACTACTCCAAAAACAACTGCTACAGCTAACATCCATAAGGGAATATCAATAGGAACAATTAATGGAACAAGCATACCTGTTACCAAATACCCTTCTTCTACTTCGTGACCTTTAATTACCGCGAATAAGAATTCAACTGCTAAACCAACCCCGTATGAAACGACCACTAAAGGTAAAACCGTCCAAGCTCCTAAGATTAAATTATCTAAAGACCAAAATGAAGCCCCTAAAAATCCCTTAGCAGATTCTATTTCCCCTAATGCCAAGTAATGTTGGTACCCAGCGTTAAATATACCAAATATCAAACACGGAATTAAGGCTATAATAACCGTATTCATAGTTCGTTTTAAATCATCCGCTGCCTTTATGTGAGTACCATTATGTGTGGTATCATTAGGCAAGTACAAAAAAGTATGTAAGGCATTAAAAACTGGTGCTATTTTTTTTCCTTTATACTTTTCTTTTAAAATGTGTAAATTACTTTTTAAACTCATTATCCTATCTCTTTTAGCATTAAGTCTAATCCTTTTCTTATTATATCTTGATGTGGTTGTTTGGACACACATATAAATTCCGTCAATGAAAAATCTTCTGGTGCAACTTCATACATCCCTAAGGCTTCCATTTCATCTAAATCTTTATACATACAAGCCTTTAAAAGTTGCATTGGATAAATATCTAATGGAAAAACTTGCTCGTAGCTTCCTGTTATAACGAAATTACGGTGTTCACCATTGGTATTGGTATTTAAATCAAATTTCTTATTAGGTGTTAACCAAGAAAAAGTTAAGGCTCGTGACGGCGAAATTTTATTAAAAACTGGCTTATTCCAACCAAAAAATTCATAATCATCACCTTCTGGAATTGCTGTTACTGTATTATTATAATACCCTAAATTACCATCTTGACGAGATTCTACTCCGGTTAAAACATCACCATTGATAACTCTGAATTTTTCTTCATTTACACCACTAGCATACAAAAATGTAGCTATCTCAGCACCAATTTTTGTAGTATAGTATTTTGGTTTTTTTACGGAAGAGCCCACAAGAGCAATTGTTCTTTCTGCGTTAAATTTACCAGTTAAAAGAGTTTCCCCAATAATAACTAGATCTTGAGGCGTAACGACCCAAACCGATTCTCCCTTATTAACAGGATCGATTTTATTGATTTGCGTACCAACAAGTCCCGCGGGATGAGGCCCAGAAACTTTGTGATGCTCCACACCTTGTAAATTAGCTAATGGAGAGTTTGCACCGCCGTGAGAAACATGTATTTTACCTTCAGTTAGTTTCGATAAAGCGGCAATCGCAGCTTGTAATTCTTTTTCTTTACCTGTTAGCGTATAATCTAAATCAGCAGCTAAGGGAGCGGTAGTATACCCAGAAATAAAAATAGCTTTTGGGCTAGTTTCAGGATTTGCTATCACATCGTAAGGACGCTGTTTAATGAATGGCCAACAACCAGAGCTAAGTAAAAAAGATTTTACATCAGCAGAAGAAATGATTCCTAAATCGGGAATCGAATGTTCAAGCTCTACCTGAGTTTTATCAGCTGCAATTTTCAAAGAAAGAATACGACGACGCTCTCCTCGTTTTATTTCAACTAATTTTCCACTTACAGGAGAAACAAAAAGCATATTTTCATGTTTTTTGTTATAAAAAAGTGCCTCACCTGATTTTACTTCTGCACCTTCTTTTATCAGCATTTTTGGGTCAATCCCATGAAAATCCTGAAGATTTACGACATAAACATTACTCAACGAAGCTTTAGAAGTATCCTTTTCTGCAGCACCCACCAAATTTATGTTTAAGCCTTTTTTAATTTTGATGTCTTTAGACATATTGATTCAAACCTTAGGTTAAAAAAATTTGATGCAAAAATAAGACTAAATGGAAAGTTTTCATAATTATTGTCTATAAATTTACAACTTACAACGAAGTTAATTTTATAGGCATGCTTTTTGTTTAACTTTGTTTAAAAATACAGCTGGTAGATGAGGTTTCACATTAAACATATCATATTTTTTCTATTTGTTAATTCTTTGTTATCACAGGTACAAGAAGAAATTAATCCGCCTTCGAATATAAAATCTATTATTTTCAAAGGCCCCACTGACGATCAGTTTCCTATTGTTCAACTTGGGGATGCTATTTATTTGGACTTTGACGATATCACCGCAAGTGAACAAGATTTTTATTACAAAATTATACACTGTAACTACGACTGGACTCCGTCTGACTTGTTAAAATCTCAATACCTCAGAGGAATAGACGACATTAGAATTATCGATTACGAAAACAGTTATAATACTTTACAACCCTATTCTAACTACAAATTAACTATTCCTAATGAAAACACGGGATTAAAAGTAAGTGGCAATTATATGTTAGAAGTCTATGACAGCAATTATGAACTTCAGTTTTCTAGACGCTTTTTAGTGTATCAAAATTTAGTGACTGTTGGCTCAACGGTAAAAAGAAGTCGAGATTTTGAATTTTTAAACGAAAAGCAAGTTGTACAATTAAATATTAATTATTCTGATTTTCAATTAATTAATCCTTTGAAAGAAGTCAAAATAACTATTTTACAAAATTATTATTGGCCAACGTCTATTTCTAATATTAAACCTCAATTCACGATAGGCAATCAGCTGGTATATAAATATGATAAAGAAACTAGTTTTTTTGGAGGAAATGAATATTTAAATTTCGACACAAAAGATTTACGAGCACCCACAGTAGCCATTTCATCGATAGAAGTATCCGACTTATATCATCATTATTTATTTACAGATATCTTTAGAGACAATAGACCATACACTTATTTTCCAGATATTAACGGAGATTTCGCGATCAACACTTCACAGGGAGAAGACACCTCTAGAGAAGCAGAATATAGCAAAGTACATTTTAGTTTACCTTACCAAGAAAAAATTGGTTTAGATGAAGTATTTGTTTTTGGTAAATTCAACAATTTTGCGCTCGACGAAGAAAATAAGATGGTTTACAATCCGGATAATGGACTTTTAGAAGTTGCTATTAAAATGAAACAAGGATTCTATAATTATAAATATGTAATTAAAGACGACGATGCTAACATAGATTTAAACAGTGTTTCTGGCAACTTTCACTTTACTGAAAACAACTATTTAATTCTTGTTTATTATCGAGATATCGGAGCTTTATATGATAGCCTTATAGGAATAGGAACAACAAATTCAAGAAACATAAGTAACTAAATAACACCATATAGCGCAAAATAATAAGTTTATAACGAACATATTTTAATTAAACTTATTTTAAAAAAATGGTTTACTACCTTGCGCTAGAATTAACTATTAGCCTCGTTTATTTATATAAACTAGCACCAACTAAAGTTAAGATTTATTACTTTTATGTTTTCTAATTTAGCAACAACAAATACAAATCGGCTTATTTTTCAGCTTTTTAGATTTTGATTATGACAACAACACTTATTACAAAAGGCATAAAAATCTCGGTAAACACTAGTTTTGAAGGCACCTTCTTTAAAAACTACAAAACGCATTATGCCTTTGGATACACAATAACTATAGAAAACCAAACTAAAGACACTGTACAATTAACCTCTCGCCATTGGAGAATTTATGATTCTTTAAACGAACTTGAAATTTTAGACGGTGAAGGTGTTATTGGAAAAAAACCCGTTTTACAACCCGGTGCGTCGCACACCTATAGTTCTGGATGTTTACTTACCTCTACTTTAGGAGCAATGAAAGGACATTATAACATGGTGAATTTAAAGTCTGATGAAAAAATTAAAGTTTCTGTACCTACTTTTAAATTCAGTGCACCATTCATTTTAAACTAAGTATTTCTTAGCCTTTTTACTTTTTTCACCTTTTTAGATTTAGTACCTTTACCACGACTTTTTAATTAAAACTATAAAACATGGGTAAAGGATTTTTTAAAGTTCCTACAGCAATCAACGAACCTATAAAAGGCTATGCTCCAGGATCTATTGAACGTGAAAACGTTCTAAAACAATATAAAGCCTATTTTGATGGTAGTGTTGATGTTCCGATGTATATCGGAAACGAAGAAATAAGAACTGGCCATACCAAGCCAATGTCTCCGCCACACGACCACAAACACCAGGTAGGACAATACCACATCGCAGAAAAAAAACACATCACCAAAGCTATTGATAATGCTTTGGCATCAAGACAAGCTTGGGCTACTTTAGCATGGGAACAACGTGCTGCCATTTTCTTAAAAGCGGCCGAATTAATTGCTGGTCCTTACCGAGCCAAAATTAATGCTTCAACCATGATTGCTCAATCAAAAACAATACATCAAGCAGAAATAGACGCTGCTTGCGAACTGATTGATTTTCTACGTTTTAACGTAGCATATATGTCGCAGATATACCAAGAGCAACCCGCTTCGGCTGAAGGTATCTGGAACAGAGTAGAATATAGACCACTAGAAGGATTTGTTTATGCCATAACGCCATTTAACTTTACCGCTATTGCTGGTAATTTACCCGCAAGTGCCGCTATGATGGGGAACGTTGTTGTTTGGAAACCAAGCGATAGTCAAATTTTTTCGGCAAAAGTAATTGTCGATATTTTCAAAGAAGCCGGCGTACCCGATGGTGTTATTAATGTGGTGTATGGCGACCCAGTTATGATCACCGAAACTATTTTGGCGAGTCCTGATTTTTCAGGAGTTCATTTTACAGGTTCTACGCATGTTTTCAAAAGCTTATGGCAACAAATCGGAGCGAATATAAACACCTATAAAACCTACCCAAAAATTGTTGGTGAAACAGGAGGAAAAGATTTTATCGTAGCGCATAAAACTGCGAATACAAAACAAGTAGCTACAGCAATTGTTCGTGGTGCTTTTGAGTTTCAAGGTCAAAAATGTAGTGCAGCTTCACGCGTATATCTACCAAAATCTACCGCTGATGAAATTTTGAATCATGTAAAAACTGATCTTAAATCGATTAACGCTCCAGGTTCACCTGAAGATATGAGTAATTTTGTTACGGCTGTAATTCACGAAGCTTCTTTTGACAAGCTTGCCTCTTATATTGATGGCGCAAAAGCCGCTAAAGATGCTGAAATTTTTGCAGGAGGAAACTATGATAAATCTAAAGGCTATTTTATTGAACCTACAGTAATTGTAACAACGAATCCGAAATACACCACAATGGAAACCGAACTTTTTGGTCCTGTGGTAACGGTTTTTATTTATGATGATGCAGATTGGGCAAAAACACTAGAGTTAGTAGATAGCACTTCAGAATATGCATTAACAGGTGCTGTTTTAGCAGCCGATCGTTACGCTATAGAAGAAGCAACGAAAGCTTTAGAAAATTGTGCGGGTAATTTTTATATCAACGACAAGCCAACAGGTGCCGTTGTTGGGCAACAACCCTTTGGTGGCGCAAGATCTTCTGGAACCAATGATAAAGCCGGTTCTATGCAAAATTTACTGCGTTGGGTTTCCCCTAGACTAATTAAAGAAACGTTCGTAACACCAGTAGATTATAGGTATCCGTTCTTAGGGTAATCAAATAAATACTTCACAGATAAACATAAAAAAAAGCCACTATATAAACATTTTATATAGTGGCTTTCTTACTTTATTAAAGAGGACAAAAAGAGACTCAATGTAAATTTAATGTTAATTAATTGTAAATTAAATGTATTTTATCTATATTTATATTTCAAAATTACAGCGGATTATGAAAGAAAGAGATATGAATATTCAAAAAGCAAATGAACCCTTTAGTTTCAAAAGCATTGAAACTTATGTACGTAATTATGCAAAAAACTGTAGATTGTCTTATTTAAGCTTATTAAATATTTAAAATAGATGTGTTCAGTTTTAAAGGTTCTAACAAGGTTTTATAAACATTGTTAGAACCTTTTTTTTTAGCCTCTATACTTCAATTGCAAATACACCACTTTTTTAGTTTCGAAGAATTCTTCTTTAAAATAATCGGATAAATTAAAAATTTCTGCCGTTCTATAATCTTGTAATTCTTCCGATAAATCGCCACCCTTTAAATACAGAATTCCATTTTTACGCTCGTGCATTGATTCTTTTTTAATTTTACCTTTTACCCAATGTGTAAATGTTGGCATAGCGGCCACTGCCCTACTGACTATAAAATCAAAATTACCTTTTACATTTTCTACACGATCATTAATGGTGGTAACATTTGTTAGTCCTAAACCTTCAACAACCTCATTGACTACTTTTATTTTTTTTCCTATTGCATCTACTAAAGTAAAATGCACTTCCGGAAATAAAATGGCTAAGGGAATTCCTGGAAAACCACCACCTGTACCTACATCAATAATTTTAGAACCTGGCAAAAATTGCTGAATTTTAGCAATACCTAAAGAATGTACTACGTGGCGTACATATAACTCATCAATATCTTTTCTAGAAACTACATTAATTTTTAAATTCCAGTCTTTATAGAGTTCAGATAGTTTTGAAAATTGTTGTTTTTGATTTTCTGTAACCTCAGGAAAATAATTAAAAAGTATTGCGATATCCATATCTTAAATTCAAAATTTTCAGCAAAAATAAGATTTTATAAATCATAATTTTTTCCTTTTTTAAATGCGAATTACTTTATTAATTTATGATTTGGTTTATCTTTACTAAAAAATAGTATTATGAGTAAAGAAACCATTCGATTTTCAAGAAGGGATTCCGCTGATTTTTTCAAGATCCTTAACAAACGAGTAAACGATTACTTCAAAGAAAATAAATTAAAGAAAACAGGTGATTGGCGTTTATACGTAAAAACTGCTATTATGTTTACCTTGTTTTTAGCACCCTATTTCTTAATTTTAACTTTAGGTTTGCCTATGTGGGCCAATTTATTGCTTACCATTTTAATAGGCATTGGAATGGCTGGTGTAGGAATGAATGTAATGCACGATGGTAACCACGGATCTTATTCTAACAAAAAATGGGTTAATAAGTTAATGGGAAGTAGCATTTACATTCTTGCAGGTAATGTGTATAACTGGCAAGTGCAACACAATGTATTGCACCACACATATACCAACATACATGAACACGATGAAGATTTAGAAGCTGGAAGAATTTTACGTTTTTCAGAACACTCTGAATGGAGAAAACATCACAAGTTTCAGCATTATTATTCTGTTTTCTTATACGGATTACTAACATTTAATTGGGCAATTACTACGGATTTTCAACAAATGTACCGGTATACAAAACGAAAATTATCTTACGGAAAATTACCTAATCCGGTTATGAATTGGAGTAAGCTAGTGATCACCAAACTGATTTACATTAGTATTTGGATCGTTCTACCCTTGCTTATACTAGATATTGCTTGGTGGCAATTATTAATTGGCTTTTTTGTAATGCATTACGTTGCTGGTGTAATTTTAAGTGTAACGTTTCAATTAGCACACGTAGTAGACCAGGCTGAAACTCCCTTACCCGACGAAACTGGTACTATGAAAAATACTTGGGCTATCCATCAACTATTTACTACGGTTAACTTTGGAACTAAAAATAGGGTGGTAAACTGGTTCACAGGTGGCTTAAATCACCAAGTAGAACATCACATTTTTCCAAACATAAGTCACGTACATTACACAAAAATTGCAAAAATTGTGAAACAAACCGCAAATGAGTTTAATTTACCTTACAACGAGTACAAGACAACTAGAAAAGCTATAATTTCGCATTTCAATCACTTAAAAGAGTTGGGTAAAAAGCCCGTACTACAGTATTAAAATTCGTTTAGAACATGAGTAATCAATTATCAGATAGAGTAAATAATTTAGCCATTTCTGCAACGCTTGCGATGGCAGCAAAAGCGAGAGAATTAAAAGCCGAAGGAAAAGATATTATCGGACTTAGTTTGGGAGAGCCAGACTTTAATACGCCAGATTATATTAAGGATGCAGCGATAAAAGCAGTTAATGATAATTACAACTCTTATTCTCCTGTTGATGGCTATGTAGAATTAAAAGAAGCGATTATTACTAAATTTAAAAGAGATAATAACCTTACTTACACACAAGCGCAAGTTGTAGTGTCTACGGGCGCAAAACAATCTTTATACAATGTAGCACAGGTAATTTTAAACAAGGGAGACGAAGTTATTTTACCGTGCCCATATTGGGTAAGTTATAGTGATATTGTTCAATTGGCAGAAGGTGTTCCGGTTGAAGTACCTACATCAATAGAGAATAATTTTAAAATGACTCCAGAGCAGTTGGAGGCGGCGATTACACCAAAAACAAAAATGCTTTGGTATAGCTCACCTTGTAACCCTACTGGCTCTATTTATAGTAAAGAAGAATTAAGAGCTTTAGCAGACGTTTTGCAGAAATATCCGCAAATTATAGTAGTAAGTGATGAAATTTACGAGCATATTAATTATGGAGTAACAGCGCATTTTTCGATGGCTGAATTTCCTGATATGTACGATAGAACGGTTACTGTAAACGGTGTTGCAAAGGCTTTTGCGATGACGGGTTGGAGAATTGGCTATATCGGCGCTCCTAGCTACATTGCTCGTGCGTGCAACAAATTACAAGGCCAAGTTACTAGTGGTGCTAATTGTATAGCGCAACGTGCTGTAATAACCGCACTAGTAGAACCTGTAAGCAGAATAAGCTTTATGGTAGACACCTTTAAAGAACGTAGAAAATTAATATTAGGCTTAATAAAAGAAATTCCAGGTTTTGTTTGTAACGAACCAGAAGGCGCTTTTTATGTATTTCCAAATGTTACTGCTTATTTCGGAAAAACCTTAAACGGTACTAAAATCAATGATTCTACTGATGTATCTATGTATTTGTTAGAACATGCAAATGTGGCTACTGTTGCAGGAGATTCTTTCGGAAATAACAACTGTATCCGAATTTCTTATGCCGCAAGCGAAGCGCAAATTACAGAAGCTTTAACTAGAATTAAAAAAGCTTTAGAAGTTTAAAATATA
>JANQTG010000056.1:0-9717 GCA_030731855.1 Cellulophaga sp.
AAGATTTCAAAAAATACGAAATTAGATATTTGGTTTGATTTGTGTGCCGTCGTTTTTAATTTATAATGCTCCATTACTGGCACCGAACTATTCTATAAATTTTCACTTTCCATTTTTCACTTTCCATTCTCCACTTTTCATTTTCAATTTTCACCATCAACAAACAACTACCAACAAACAACTATTTTCCATTTTCATTTTCCACTTTCCACTTTCCACTTTCCACTTTTCATTTTCAATTTTCAATTTTCACCATCAACAAATTTTTTTAATAACCTGATAATTATCATAGTTTTCGACCTTATCATCGGCTAGTTTTACACTCTAATTAAAACACAACAGCACGATGAAAAATATTTTGATACCTACCGATTTTTCAAAAAATGCTTGGAATGCTGTTACTTATGCAATTGCCTTGTATGCAGACGAAGAGTGTAATTTTTATTTATTAAATACGTATACGCCTAGCATATCAAACAGCAGGTTTATGGCGACTATGGCTTTTGATGAAGCTGAAATAGTACAAAATTGTTCCAAAGAAGGCTTAGCTAATCTTTTGCGTAAAATTGATCTTGAATATCATAATCCAAAGCATAAATTCATCACTATGTCTTCATTTAGCTTGTTGGTAGATGAGGTAAAAGAAATGGTAGAAGATCATGCCATAGATATGGTGATTTTAGGAACTAAAGGTGCTTCTGGTTTAGAAGAAGTATTTATGGGTAGTAATGCGGTGCGTATTATTAAAGCCGTAAAAACTTGTCCGGTTTTAGCAATTCCGGCATATTTTGATTTTGAAAAACCAACGGAGATTGCATTTGCTACTGATTTTAATCGCTTTTACACGCCATCAGAATTAGAACCCATTATTAATTTAGTGCATTCTTTTGATTCTGTTTTAAGAATTGTTCATGTACAATATGAAATTAAGGCCTTAACAGAAATTCAACAGTTTAATCTTACTATGCTCAGAAAATACTTGGCGGGTGTGGAGCATTACATTCATACCATTACAGAACTAAATTCGGTCTCTAAAACTTTAGAAGTTTTTGTAGAAGAACTAGACGTTCATTTATTGGCCATGTTAAATTATCAACATAGCTATATGGAACGAATGACAAGAGAACCAATTATAGAAAAAATGTCGTTCCATTCACAAACGCCACTGCTTGTTATTCCAGAATTGGGAATGAAAGCTGTTTCAAAACAAAGAAAAACAGAAAATTTGTTGTCTGAAAAAAATTAGACTAACCTTAATGTTCTGTTTTCCTGACATAAAAAATATCACAATATGCGGTATATAAGAAACCTTTTATATATTTGCAATGTTGTGTTGTGCTTCGAGAGAAGTACACGTAGTGACAAATGATAATCGTAATTAATCTTATCAATTAATTAGATTGTAAAAACCAGTGAAAGGCTTTCCGTATTTGGAAGGCTTTTTTTGTTTAAAATAGTTTCAAAGCCTAACATTCTCCAATTATTACCTGTAATGTTCTTGTTGACCAATCGGGTGATCCTCGTAAAAATCCTCAAATGTTTTTGTAGTGCTATACTTGTCTTTCAGTACTTTGTACACCATAAATACCACTAATACCTGTCCTAAAACAGTAACGTAAAACACCCAGTTAAAGGGAAAATTCATGGCAGCCATAATGGTTACAGTAACTAAAACTAAGGTTGTTAAAGCCACATAAAAATAAGCAGAATCTTTCATAATCTTTTTTTTATTCAAATTATTAATTTTTTTAAAGCAATGGCTGAAAATTATGTTAAAATTTTCTAGGTTCTTATTTATCGCTTAGTCCTTTCTAAGTTTTCATTACTTTCTCCTCCTTGACCATAAACCGAATTTTCTTCGTCTGTGAGATTTAAGTTGCTATTTAGATTTTTTTCATCCCGACCAGGAACATCCAAGTTTTCTCCTGCAAAATCAATTTTTTCTTTACGCTTTTCAAGCATGCGATCATCACCAGTATCCATACTCAATCCTTTTTTGCCTAATGTAGTTTTGTCAACCTCCGTAAGGTTAGCATTGTATTTTAGAGTTTCTTTATCTTTTTGAATTTTATCTTTTTTCATTTTTAAAATTATTTTACTATTATCCCCACAATTTAGTGGTTACTACGGCATTTTATTATCTCACTTAAGTTAATAATTGACGCTTTGCATATGGTTTCTGTTTTTACGGTAGGCTTGTTTTATTAAGTATTTTGCCTTTAACAACACTAATTTTCACACTTTTTATTTCTTTTGAAATATTAATCTAATGTTTTTTGAAGCTAACATTTGGTTGTTTTTATAAGGATTCTATTTTTATTCAAAATTGATATTTCTTTAAAATTGTCGTATTTTTAAACTGAAAAAAGAAACTATGCCATTGTATCATAAACTAGGAAAAATACCTCAAAAACGACATACGATTTTCAGAAAAGATGATGGTACACTCCATTACGAACAATTGTTCGGCACCATCGGTTTTGACGGAATGTCGTCATTAATGTACCATTTGCACCGACCAACTCAAGTAAAAGAAGTGGGAGAATCTATTGATATTTCGCCGAAAGCTGCTGTTCCCCACAATATAAAATCAAGACTTTTAAAAGGTTTTGACGTTGCGCCCCAAGATGATTATTTAGACAGTAGAACAACTATTTTATTCAATAATGATTGCCATATTGGTTTGGCAGCGCCTAGAAAATCAATGACCAGTTATTTTTATAAAAATACCGATGCCGACGAACTTTTGTTTATCCACAAGGGTAATGGAACCTTAAAAACGCTGTTAGGAGAAATTCCGTTTGAATATGGTGACTACTTAGTAATTCCACGAGGAATGATTTATCAAATTCATTTTGATACAGAAGAGAATCGCTTATTAGTTACCGAAAGTTACCATCCTATTTATACGCCTAAACGCTACCGTAACTATTTTGGTCAGCATTTAGAACAATCGCCCTTCTGCGAGCGCGACTTTAAACTACCTCAAAATCTGCAAACACACGATGAAAAAGGCGATTTTTTGATAAAAGTGAAAAAGGAAGGACAATTACATCATCTTACGTATGCAACACACCCGTTTGATGTCGTAGGTTGGGATGGCTATAATTTCCCTTACGGATTTTCTATTCATAATTTTGAACCGATAACAGGTAGAGTACACCAACCGCCTCCAGTGCACCAAACATTTGAAACCAGTGCTTTTGTAGTGTGCTCTTTTGTTCCCAGAATGTACGATTATCACCCACAAGCTATACCTGCACCTTACAACCACTCTAATATAGATTCTGATGAAATGTTGTACTATGTGGACGGAGATTTTATGAGTAGAAAAAACATTGATAAAGGCTATATTTCGCTTCATACTGCGGGTATTCCACATGGTCCACATCCAGGCACCTACGAAGCCAGTATTGGTAAAACCAAAACAGGAGAATTAGCGGTAATGATAGACACCTTTAAACCTTTAAAGTTAACCCAAGCCGCTTTGGATATTGATGATGGGAAATATTATAAGAGTTGGTTAGAAGATTCGCATCACTGAAAGGGGAGTAATTTTTTTAAATATGTGATATGATACTCAATATAATAAAAAATAGAAGATCCATTTTTCCGGTACAATATAACGATGCTCCTATTGCTAAGGAAGTTATTGAAAAAGTATTAGAGGCAGCTAATTGGGCACCCACCCACAGAAAAACTGAACCTTGGCGTTTTAAGGTAATGCAAGGCGAAACCCTTGAAAAACTAGGCTTGTTTTTATCGTTAAAATATTTAGAAACCGAAGCTAATCCTAAGGAATTTAAAGCTAAAAAGTTGATAGAAAATCCTAAAAAAGCAGGAGCAATTATTGCGATTTGTATGCAACGGGATCCTATGAAAAGTGTTCCTGAATGGGAAGAAATTGCTGCAACAGCTATGGCAGTACAAAATATGTGGCTCATGTGTACCGAATTGGGGATTGGAGCTTATTGGAGTTCTCCTGATATAACGAAATTTATGGGAGAATTTTTTGAGATGAACAATGAAGAAGCTTGTTTAGGATTTTTCTACATGGGACATTATGATACTGAGATTCCAGATGCTACTAGAACACCAATAGAAGAGAAAACGGTATGGTTGTAGTGCTACTTTAATTCTTTAATACTCACATAAAGCTGTTGAATAACGGCACTCATTTTCTGAATGTTGATTGAGCCTAGTACATCTTTTGAGGTGTGGTAGTTCGCATTGCGATAAAACGAAGTATTGGTAATCATCACGGCTGAGTAGTTTAAGTTCCAATAATTTAAATGATCTGAAAAATCTACGCCACGCACTAGAGCAGAACCCTTGAACGATTTTGTTGGAATTAATTCTTGTGCTTTCATAAGGTCTTCAATCTGAGTCCCAAAATTACCACTTTCATCGTTTTGTACCACTGTAATAAAATTGGCTTTTGTGCCGTAAACAGCTTTCATAGCGGGTATTGGGTATTGCTGCGAATCTACTTGTTCATTATAATAGCCGATCATTTCAAGGCAAATCATGCCTTTTATGGGAATTTTATTGTCAAATAAATAGTTGGCGTGCACGTAACTCCCCATTTGTTCAGTTCTAAAAAAGGGAGGTTCTTCTAAAGTATAGGCAACAAAATCTATTCTGTAATCTAGGTTTTCTTTAGAAAGGAGTCGTGCTAATTCTAACAAACCACAAACGCCACTCGCATTGTCATCAGCACCTTCTTGTTCGCCATACACATCGTAATGAGCACCAATAATAATTCGTTCTTTTTTATCGGTATTTAAAGAACCAATCACATTTTTATAGGTTTCATTTTCCACTTTATATTCCTGTAAACTCACAGAATCGCAGACTTTAGAAAATTCTGTTTCAATAAAATTAGCAATGTAGTTTAAGGTTTTTATGTTTTTATAATTTCTGCTTTCTGTTGTTTGAGTAATGGTATTTAAATCATTTTTAATGCGAAGCGTATCAACAACGGCAGTCTGTTGTGTTCTATTTTTATCTTGACCTTTACAGCCTATTCCAAAAAAAATAAGACTCAAAAGAATTATAATTCGAAAGTAATTAGTCTTTTTCATTTTCAGGAGTTGAGTTTTCTAAAATAGTATTATTAAAAGTATTCCATTCTTCCATTAAAAAGAACTTAAATTTTTCTTTTTGATGATTTTTAATCTCGTTCTCTAATTGTTCGCTATCGACTAAGTAGATGAAAAAAAGTCCAATTTCTTCTTCTTTCAACTTCATTTCTTGAGATGCAAACTCGGTGTAATTAGTAGCTAAGAATTCAAAATTGTTTTCTTCCTTTTCACGACTAATCCCTAATTTCATTCTTTTAGTTCTGCCATTTATTACGTTAAAAATAGGATCAAGTTGTAATTTCTGTTTCGTTATTAAGTCGAGTAAATGTATGGGTTTAAAATCGCCGGCTAAAGCAAGTCGTCTTTCGTATTGACTAAAATCTTTCATTTCTTCGGGGATAATACCTAAAGCAACAGCGTTAATACTTGAGTATTTAGTAACGGCTACTTCTTTTAATTCTATAGATTTTTCATACATCACAATTTTTATAATTGTCGATTCAATTTCTTTATTGGTTATAATTTTCGTTACATCTTGCATTCCTAAAAAGGAGATAGATAAAGAGTCACCAAGGCTTACTTGAATATCAAACAAACCGAAGGCGTTGGAAATAGTACTATTATTTTGTGAAATATTTCTAATGTTAACACCTTCTAAGTTTTCATTATTAAAAACTATAATACCTTCCAATCTGTTACTTTGCGAAGATGCAAAGAGAGTGTAAAGGCATAAGGTAAAACAAAGTATATGCTTCATGAATAGGAATCTTAAGACTGATTTATTTTTTATGAAGAATCTCTAAATTACAATAATAGCCTTAAGTTTTTTACTTTTTAACAAAGTTTAAGAACCAAAAGAAAATAGTAGGTTCTTGTATTCCCAAGCTTTTGCTATAAAAAGGCCTAGGTATACAATCGTTACCATAAATTTTAAAAAAGTACCCGTTAAAAAGCCTAAAAAGGAACCAAAAGCAGCTTTTAATGCTGTTTTATTATCTGCTTTATTGATGATTTCGCCCACAAAAGCACCTACAAAAGGCCAAATTACAATCCCGAAAATACCAAGAATAGGGAAAATTAGTGCTACGAGTAAACCAACTGTTGTACCAATCATACCTGCTTTGCTACCTCCAAATTTTTTAGTGCCCATAGCGGGAATGATATAATCCATTGCTAAAACCATTAGCGCTACAACTAAAGTAATACCCAAAAACCACCAGTCTTGCGGAATGGCTTTAGTTAAATAAAGCAACAATAAGCCTATCCAACTTATCGGTGGCCCTGGTAATACAGGTAAAAAGCTTCCTAAAATGCCGATAAGCATAAAAATGAAACCTAAAATTAGTAGTGCAATGTCCATTATAATAATTTTCTATAAGACTAAGATACTCTCATTTTGTTACATGCTTAAGATGGAAATGTTAAATAAAAAATATTTTAAACTATTTTATTAGTTTAAACTAAATATTTAGTTATATTTGAACTAATAAGTTAGTTGAATAAAGAATTTCAGCATTATTTAATTAATTTACTTTGAATAAAAGTAATGCCTAAAATAAGAATATTATGTTACAATATATACTAGAATGTATCGGGTTTCAATTGCTTTTTTTAATTATTTATGATGTTTTTTTAAGACGAGAAACTTTTTTTCAATGGAATAGAATCTATTTAATAGGAACATTTTTGGTTTCGATATTACTTCCATTTATAAAAATAGACCTATTTAAAACAACAATTGCGACTACTAATTATCCAACATATTTTCAAGGCGTTGTATTAAACGAGGTAGTACTTAAAGCTAAAAACTCGAATGTTTGGATACTTTCTTGGGAACAAACCATACTTTTTTTAGGAATGTTAGTGGCGCTGTTTATCTTCATATATAAGTTATACCAACTACATCAATTAAAAAATAATGGCACCGTTCGGTATTTAAATGATTTTACGAGAATAATTATTCAAAACAGCGAAATTGCTTTTTCGTTTTTCAAGTCCATTTTTATTGGGGATAAAATCATAGCTCAAAATCACAAAGCCATTATAGAACATGAAATGGTGCATATTCGTCAGGGTCATTCTTACGATTTAATCTTCTTTGAATTCATGCGAATCGTGGCTTGGTTTAATCCTTTAGTATACGTTTACCAAAACAGAATCGCAGAGGTACACGAATTTATTGCGGATGCAGCTGTAGCAAAAACCCATAAAAAAGAGCAGTACCAGTTATTATTAACACAAGTATTTAGAACAAAAGATATATCATTCATCAATCCATTTTTTAAATCATCATTAATCAAAAAACGAATCGTCATGTTACAAAAATCAAAATCAAAGAAAGCCTTGGGCTTAAAGTATGCCTTAGTCGTACCCGCATTTTTAGCTATTTTATTTTATACTTCTTGTGAAACTGATAGTAAAGTAGTAGATGAAGAGATAGAAGTAATCACTATTACAGAACAACAAAAAAGAATAATTGAAGTCAGTGATATTAGAAACCCAACTCCAGAGGAAAAAATAAAGATAGATCATTTTATGAATGATTTTAAAGATTTGGAAAGTAATACCACGTATCTTCTAAGAGACAGCAAAGGGGCATCAATAGAAATGAAGACAAGTGCCTCAGGAAGTGTTGCAAATATGGATATTAAAAAAAATCAAAGTAATGAAATTATAGAAATTCAAGAGCAGAAAACGAATTATAATAAATCTGATATTGATATTCCGTTTTCCGTCATCGAAAATCCACCAGTTTTTCCAGGCTGTGAAAATGCAGCTGATAAGAGAGCTTGTTTTCAAGAAAAAATATTTAAACATATCAGTAAAAACTTTAATTACCCAATAGATGCGCAAGAAAAAGGGATACAAGGTAAAGTATATGTTAATTTTGTAATTAACGAAGATGGTGTTATCACTAGAACCAAGATGCGTGGACCTGATAAATCGCTAGAAGAAGAAGCAGCACGTATCATTGGTAAATTACCTAAGATGACACCAGGTTTGCAAAGAGGTAGGGCAGTAAACGTACCGTTTTCAATACCTATTACGTTTAAATTACAGTAACGAAATAGTAAAATATACTTGATGTTTCTAATAAAATTTAGTGTCAGTTCGAGTGTTTTTTCTTATTGAAATAAAGAAAAAAATTATCGAGAACCGTTAAAATTTCATTAAGTAATTTGAAATTAGTGTCTAAAAAAAGTTCTCGATACCTGTCCGTCCGGCAGGCGGGAAAACCTCTTTCAGGGTTTCACTCGAACTGACAATCTTGATTATTAAAAAAATTATCCTTACTAAAATAGTAAAAAACAAAAATGAAACAATTAACAAAAGCTGAAGAAGAGGTAATGCAAGTGTTGTGGCAATTGCAAAAATGTAATGTGGCTGCTATTATTGATGAATTGCCAGAACCAAAACCAGCTTATAACACGGTATCTACTATTGTGCGTATTTTAGAAAGCAAAGGTTTTGTAGATCACGAACAAGAAGGCAAAGGTTATTTGTATTTTCCTTTGCTTAAAAAGTCGGACTACAGCAATCAATCGATAAACAAATTGGTCGATGGCTATTTTCAAGGTTCATTTAAAAGTATGGTATCTTTTTTTGTTAAAAAGAACGATATGAACCTGTCGGAATTAGAAGCCATCTTAAACGAAATTAAAAAAGAAGAATAATGCTACAATACGTTTTAGAGTGCATCGGGTTTCAGTTACTTTTTTTAATCATCTACGATGTTTTTTTAAAGAAAGAAACCTTTTTTCAATTGAATAGAGTGTATTTAATAGGCACCTATTTATTGTCTTTGGTATTGCCATGGATAAAAATTGAAGCCTTTAAAACAAGCGCAGTTAAACCTGTGGTTTTATACGATGACTATTTATGGACTGCAACAAACGATTTAGAAATCGTTGCAGCTAATACTGAAACTCCAGCTTTTGAAATTCCTTGGTTGGCTATTTTTCTTTACGCTGGTATGGGTATCGCTTTTTTGATTTTTTTGTATAAATGGATTCAGATTCAAGGCTTAAGGAAAAATGCAGAGGTCATTAAACTAAGTTCTTTTTCGAAAGTTATTGTTAAAAATAGCGAAATTGCTTTCTCGTTTTTTAAGTCCATTTTCTTAGGCGATAAAATTGTGGCTCAAGATCACGAAAGCATTATTCAGCACGAGTTGGTGCATATTCGTCAAGGCCATACCTACGATTTATTATTTTTCGAATTGTTAAGAATCGTAAATTGGTTTAATCCTTTAGTGTATGTATATCAAAATAGAATTGCAGAATTACACGAGTATATTGCCGATGCTAAGGTGGCAAAAACACATAAAAAGCAGCACTATCAACTTTTGCTAACACAAGTGTTTCAAACAGAGCATATTTCATTTATCAATCCATTTTTTAAGTCATCATTAATCAAAAAAAGAATCGTTATGTTACAAAAAGCAAAATCAAAAAATATTTTTCAATTAAAGTATTTATTACTAGTTCCGATGGTTTTGGGGATGTTATTTTACACTGCGATGGCAAATAGTAGTGATTTTGAAAATACTATGGAATTTCAAAATGAAAACGACGATGCAGCTTTGATTAAAAAAGTACAAACCGAAATAGATCAAGAAGTGTTTGAGTTTGGA
>JANQTG010000056.1:9817-19546 GCA_030731855.1 Cellulophaga sp.
AAAGAGTTTGTTCGTATAGAAGAATACGAGAAATTAGGAATTCCTGAAGGAACTATAGTTCGTAATGAAGGAACAATTATGTATGGTGTTGCTGATGTTCAAAATTTAACTCCAGATGAAAATATAAAACGTAAAGAATTAACCGATGAAGTTTTGGCTGAAAATGGGTATAACACATTAGTGATTACAGATGGTAAAATGAAAACCATTGTTACTAATAATACCTTAGCAACTCCATCAGTAGAAGTAATTGAAGTTCAAGAGAAGCTTGATATTCCTTTTTCGGTGGTTGATGAGGTGCCTATTTTTCCGGGTTGTGAAAATGCATCGGATAAAAAAGCATGTTTTCAAGAAAAAATGAACGAACATATAGGCACAAATTTCACCTACCCAAAAGAAGCTCAAGAAAAAGGAATCCAAGGGAAAGTATATGTTGTTTTTACTATTGATACCGATGGTACTATCCGCAAAATTAAAAAACGAGGACCCTATCCTATTTTAGAAAAGGAAGCCTTGCGTATTATTTCTTTACTTCCAAAAATGACACCAGGCAAGCAAAAAGGAGAAGTGGTAGCCGTACCTTTTTCTTTGCCGATAAACTTTAAGTTGGGTACAGATGTCATAGATTTTAAACTGATGCCCATCACAGAAAATATGGACACTAAGATAAAAGTAATGGCAGAAAAATACAATAAATTAGTAGTAGAACGAGAACGACTGCTAAAAACAACTTCTGAAACTAATCCAATTATTAGGGCTTTAGATGAGCAACTTATCCGTTTAGAACTAACAATTTTAGAAGAACAAAAATTACTAGAGGATAATAAAGATCAATCCATCATTTCCTATCAAACGGCGGATAAAAAACCAATTTTTCCAGGTTGTGAAAGTGTATCTGATATCGATGACTGTTTTGATACTAAAATAAAGGAACATATCAATCTTAATTTTACGTATCCAAAAGAAGCTAAAGAAAAAGGAATCCAAGGAAAGGTATATGCCTTTTTCGTAATTAATAATGAAGGTGAAATTGTAGGTACTAAAATGCATGGACCAGACCCAATATTAGAACAAGAAGCCGTACGAATAATTTCATTATTGCCAAAAGTAAAACCTGCAGAATTCCGCGGAAAAAAAGTGAGTGTGTTTTACTCGTTGCCTATAAGCTTTGTAATGAATAATGGGAAAAACGATGAAATAATAATGAGTGAAAAAACTGATTTTATGTTTGTTGAAGCCGAAAAAATTAGGGAAAACAACAAAACCTACATTACAGGAAAAGTATTCGATAAAAACTCCGCACTTCCAGGGGTGACTATTACTATAAAAGATACCAAATTAGGGGCTATTACCAATTATGATGGCGAGTTTAAAATTGCGGTGGAAGAAGGTCAAGTGCTACTTTTTCAATATTTAAAAATACCTAATGCGGTTCTTACTGTAACGGAAAAAGAAAGCTACAAAGTGAGCACTCCCAAAGAATAATTTAATTAAAAAAACACCATTTGAAAAAAATCATTTTAGTTGTTTTTTATCTAGCCGTACTTAAAGCCGAAGCACAGTCTTCGGCTTTAGTCGTTGCAGATAGTTTGTACAATTTAGGAAATTACTCAGCCGCCATAAATCAATATGCTGGCATAAATACTAGCGAAGCAAAACTCCAAATTGCTAGATTATATAATTTGGTGCGCAATTACGATAAAGCTATAGCTCAATATCAAAATTATATAGAAAATAATACGAATAATCAGTTGGCGAAGTTTGAGTTAGGTAAACTGTACTTAAAAACTAGAAAATACACAAAGGGGAAAGACATTTTTGAAAAACTTGTCTCAGAAAACAGCAATAATCCAGAGTACTATTATTACCTCGCAGATGCCTTTGCATCACTGGAAGCTGAAACCGAAAGTATAGTATTTTATAAAAAGGCAATCGCTATAGATAGTACCCATTTACGTAGTATTTTCGAAGTGACTAAATACCATGTTAAACTTCAAGATCGCGATTCTGTAGTCAAGTATGCTGATAAAGGTCTAGGTTTTTATGAAAATGATGTGTCGCTTCTTAATCTAAAAGCTATAGGCTTGTTCAATAATGATGAATATAAAGCCTGTATCCCTTTATTTGAAAAAATGGTAGCTTTAGGCGAAAAGCAATCCTATGTTTTTGAGCGATTGGGAAATGCCTACTTTTCGCTAAAAGAACTTAAAAAAGCAAAGGAAAACTATAAATCATCACTTTTTTATGACGCTTTAAACCCTAGCCCTAAAGTACTTTTTAACTTAGGAAATGTCTTTTGGGAAGAAAAACAACTAGATAGTGCTGCGGTTTATTTTCAAGAAGCTATTGATGTACAAATTGTATTGTTTGATAAAGAATATCAAGCCTTAGCACGGATTGCCAGCGAAAAGAAAGATTTTAAAAATGCCTTAAAATTTTACAAATTAGCACACGAAGAAGATCCAGAAAATGTTATTTATTTTTATCAAGTCTGTTTTGTAGCCGATCGGTATTACAAAGATCCTAAAGTAAAAATAGGCTACTACGAGCAGCTCACAGAAAAGTATAAAAATCAAAAAGGCTATTTTATTCAGTTTGCCGAACGTCGGATAACAGAACTTAAAGAGGAAATACACATGGCAACGAATTAATTCGCATAAAAAATCGTAATTTTCGGCAAAGATTTTACAGCACATGCGGAGTGTACTATTTTTATGCGGACTTTTACTTTTTTCTTCTTGTGATTTATTCATTTCGAGAGAGGTGAAAACACAAGAATTAGTAGCGCGAGAACTGAAAAATATCGATTTTAACGATGTAGATCAGTTTCCCTTATTTAAGAATTGTGACGAAACCAATGCAAAAGAAGCCAACAAAATATGCTTCGTAGACACGCTGTTACGTCATTTTACCGCTTCTTTAGAGGGTTTTGAATTTGTGCTAAAAGAAGAAATGGTAGATACCTTGTACGTAGATTTTTTGATGGATAAAAAGGGAATGATTAGTGTTTTAGATATAGAGCATAATGCTATTGTCGATGAACAAATTCCGGAGTTCGATGCTATAATTACAAGATGTTTAATGACCTTACCGCAAGCATCGCCTGCACTAAAAAGAGGTATTCCTGTGCGTGCAAAATTTAGAATCCCCATTGTATTAAATACGAGATAAAAACCTCTTAGTAAAGGCTCTAAGCTATCAAATAAGAATACCTTTGTAACATTAAAACCTAGATCCCGCTGAAAAAGCGGGATTAGTTCAACTATCAATTTAGAATTCATAGCTTTGCTATTTTTCAAAATTGAGTTTCACTAATAAAAACACTTTTGGCAAACGAAAAAATTATATTAGGCATTGATCCCGGAACCACTATTATGGGTTTTGGAATCATTAAAATAGTGAATAAAAAAATGGAGTTTGTTCAAATGAACGAGCTGCTACTCAGTAAATACAACGATCCATATACCAAGTTAAAACTAATTTTTGAGCGTACTATTGAGTTGATAGATACTTACCACCCAGACGAAATAGCGATTGAAGCGCCTTTTTTTGGCAAAAACGTACAATCCATGCTCAAATTAGGCAGAGCACAGGGCGTGGCCATGGCAGCAGGTTTGTCGCGAGAAATCCCGATTACCGAATACCTTCCTAAGAAAATAAAAATGGCCATTACGGGTAATGGAAACGCTAGTAAAGAGCAAGTCGCTAAAATGCTACAAGGCATGCTAGGCTTAAAAACTCTACCTAAAAACCTAGACAGTACTGACGGACTCGCAGCAGCTGTTTGCCATTTTTACAACGAAGGTAGAGTAGAGGTTGGTACAAATTATACGGGGTGGACTGCATTTGTGAAAGAAAAAAGCCCCCTAGCCCCCAAAGGGGGAACAACGACGGTTAATTTAAGAAAAAAGAAAGCCCCCTAACCCCCAAAGGGGGAATGACTAATATGATTCTCAATAAAAATCAAATTCTAATGTATGTTAGAGAAACTTTTGCAGAAAGAGATTAAGGCTTCCCCTTTGGGGGCGGGGGGGGCTGGCGGCGTTTACATCCACATCCCCTTTTGCAAACAGGCTTGTCATTATTGTGATTTTCATTTCTCTACGAGTTTAGGGAAAAAAGAGACCATGATTTTGGCATTGCAGAAAGAATTGGAGTTGCGAAAAAACGAATTTGAGAGCACCTCTGTTGAAACTATTTATTTTGGTGGCGGTACGCCTTCGGTCTTAAATACGGCAGAAATTGAGGCTATTATTGCTACAGTATATGCCAATTATTTGGTCGTAAAAAATCCTGAAATTACTTTAGAAGCGAATCCGGATGATTTGTCCAAAGCTAAAATTTTGGAGCTCGCTAAAAGTCCTGTAAACCGTTTAAGTATCGGTATTCAGTCTTTTTTTGATGAAGATTTAAAATTGATGAATCGCGCGCACAATTCCAAAGAGGCAGATGCATCTTTGCGCTTAGCAAAGCAGTATTTTGATAATATTTCTATCGACCTTATTTACGGAATGCCCGATATGACTACAGCACGCTGGGAAGAAAATATCGATAAAGCTTTGGCCTTTAATATTTCGCATATTTCTAGTTACGCCTTAACGGTAGAACCCAAAACAGCCTTAGCGAGTTTTATAAAAAAAGGACTGATTAAACCTGTTGATGATGAGGTGGCACAAGAACATTTTAATATGTTGTTAGAGAAAATGGAAGCTAATGGCTTCGTAAATTACGAAACATCAAACTTTGGGAAACCCAAGTATTTTTCCAAAAATAATACGGCGTATTGGCTAGGTAAAAAGTACATCGGTATTGGTCCGTCGGCACATTCTTATGATGGTATCCGAAGAGCTTGGAATATCAATAACAATGTAAAATATATAAAAGCGATTTCTAATTCAGAACTTCCTATGGAAGAAGAAATTCTTTCAAAAACCGATCGGTATAATGAATATATTATGACAGGCTTACGTACTATTTGGGGCGTTTCGTTAGAGAGAATAGAAAACGAATTTGGAAAAAATTACCATCAATACCTTTTACAGCAAGCCGAAAATTATATTCAAGAACATTTATTGTTTATCGAAAATAATACGCTTATCACCAGCAAAAAAGGAAAGTTTTTAGCCGATGGAATTGCAGCAAATTTATTTATGATTAACTTGTCATAAACTAAAAGCATTTTGAAAGCGACCATAAGCTATAAAAAACAGCACTATAAAATTGATTTGTCTAAACCTTTAGATATTTCAATTCCCTTACGGGGAAATACCACAAACGTGAACGCTTGGTATGTAGATGCTCCAAAAATTGCACCACATCGTGAAGGTGATTTTGTGGGTAAAGTGACTGAAGGCGCTTCCACCAACTTTAACGATATTTGGTTCAATCCGCATGCGCACGGAACACATACCGAATGTGTTGGGCATATTACGGAAGAATTTCATTCCATCAATCAGAATTTAAAAACCTTTTTCTTTTTAGCGAAAGTGATCACGATAGCTCCTGAAAAGCAAAAAAATGACTTTATAATCTCCAAAAAGCAATTGCAATACGCCATAAAAGACGCTAATTGTAAAGCCATAATCATCAGAACCATTCCCAATGTAAAAGAAAAATTAAGCAAACAATACTCAAATACTAATCCGCCTTATTTGTTAGAAGAGGCGGCTTTTTATCTAGTAGAACTAGGGGTTGAACATCTAATGATTGATTTACCATCGGTGGATAAAGAAAAGGATAATGGCGAATTATTATCTCATAATGCCTTTTGGAATACCCAAGGCGAAGTGCGAAAACACGCTACCATCACCGAATTTATTTTTGTAGATAATAGCATCAAAGACGGTTTGTATTTTCTAAACCTACAAGTCGCACCGTTTGAAAACGACGCCAGTCCAAGCCGACCAGTGTTATATAAAATTGAAGAAGAATAAGCTCGTTTTAAAAGAAAACAATAATCTTTAAGCATTTAGATGCTTTTTTTTACCTTAGCAAGGTCTAATTTATAGCCATTGGTAAACATAAAGTTAAGCCAAATTTATAAATAGGCTAACATTTTTATTTTTTTAGAAGTAATAGTTATAAAGTAAATATAAAATTTAAAAAAACTCTTTAGTAATTCCCCCTTTGGGGGCTAGGGGGCTTTTAGGGGGCTTATGGATTCAATATTTGATACTTTTTTAGGATTAATTTTGGGAGTAATTGGCACCTACTGGCTGTATTCTTTGTTTCGTAAAAAACAGAGTAAAGAGCTAACGGAGGTGCAATCGCATGTTTTGTTAGAAAAGATAAAAAGTGTTTGCAAATTGATTGCCGTTGAAGGCGATTTTGCCGAAATTTACCGGTATGAGAATACTAAAGAACGTTTTTTAAGTTTAGTGAGTAGTAAAAAAAAGGCTCTGATTGTAATTAATGCAAAAGCGCAGATTGGCTACGATTTAAAAAAATTAATTCTGAGTGCAGACACTACGAGTAAGAAAATTATTTTGACCAGTTTTCCCGAACCCGAAATACTTTCCATTGAGCCAGAGCTCGATTTTTACGACATAAAAAACGGTATGTTTAATTCTTTTACGCCTAACGATTTAACCGTACTCAACCAAGAAGCTAAACAGCATATTCGTGATAAAATTCCTGAAAGTGGTTTAATGCAAACAGCAAGAAGTGAAGCTTTAGAGGCTATTTTGTTGATAGAATCTATTGTGGAAACTATTGGTTGGAAACTAGATTACACGGCCTTAAAAATTGAACCTAAAACGGAGTTGTTAGAACAGAAAACTAGATTAACTCGATTTTTGGAAAAATAGACTTTTGAAGTTTAGGAGTTTATTAGGTGATATGTTTAGCAAAAACCTCCCTTATAAACTCCCAAACATATAAAAACATAACCTTATATCTCAAATGAAACACATCATCACTTTTGGAGTACTAATACTATTTACTTTAACCACTTTTGCCCAAACAAAAAATGATATGAAAACCTTTGATCCTAATTTTGCCCATACCGTTTATTTTTGGTTGAAAAATCCAGATAATACTGAGGATTGTAAAGCTTTTGAAATTTCACTTCAGAAATTCTTAAACACCTCTGAATTTGCTAAAACAAAATTTATTGGGAAACCACCAAGGGCAAGCAGAGATGTGGTTGATGGTTCTTTTACGTATTCCTTAATTGTAACTTTTGAATCTGCCGAAGCACAAGAAGCGTATCAAAAAGAAGCACCACATCTTAAATTTGTAGAAGAAGCTAGTCCACTTTGGGAAAAAGTTATTGTGTATGATTCCAAAGGAATAGAAAAATAATAAAAATGAATATCGAGGAATTTAGGTTGTATTGTATCGGAAAAAAAGGAGTAACCGAAGAATTTCCTTTTGATGCCAATACCTTGGTGTTTAAAGTGATGGGAAAAATGTTTGCTTTATGTGCTTTAGAAAGAAAACCATCACAGGTAAATCTAAAATGCGATCCAGAAAAGGCCATAACACTCAGAGAAGAACACGATGGAAAAATAATTGAAGGCTATCACATGAGTAAAGTGCATTGGAACACGCTATTTCTAAACGATTTACCTTCAAAATTAATTGCGGCACTCACAGATCATTCGTATGATTTAGTAGTCTCAAAACTCACCAAAAAACAACAACAAGAACTTTCGGAGTTGTAATGGTTGTTGGAAAAGCTTCAACTGTTTTCTTTTTTAAACTCCCCTCTTGTGGAGGGGCAGGAAGATGCTTCTTTTAGATTTTCATTAAAGTGCTTAGTTCCCCTCCTTCGGAGGGGGTAGGGGAGGATTTATTTACTTACCTTTACAGCTTATTTTATTCTAATTTTTAATGCAAGATTTAACATCGTTTTATAACCAAAAAATAAAAACATATCAAGTGCGACTTAAGATGATAAAGTCGCAATTGCTAGTGTCTAGTATTCTTAGATTGGCAGTTTTTATTATCGCCGCTGTTGCTATTTATTTTGTGAGTGCCACAACCAATTTAATTTTGGCCGTTATTGGTGTTTTTTTAGTTTCTTTTTTGTTTTTAGTATCGCGACATACCGATTTACACTACAAGAAAGACAAGCTTTTAGCGCTTATCAAAATTAATACCACAGAGCTAAAAGTATTGGACCGAAAGTTCCATGATTTGCCCGATGGAAGCGATTTTAAAGACCCTTTGCATTACTACAGTCAAGATATCGATTTGTTTGGGAAAGGATCTTTTTACCAGTATTGCAACCGCACTGTTTTACCACAAGGAAGCGAAAAACTAGCACATTTATTCACGGAAAATTCTATAAATAACATTAAAGAAAAGCAGGAAGCTATTCAAGAATTGGCGAATTTACCAGATTGGAGACAAGAATTTTCAGCAATCGGTTCTTTAGTAAAAACCGAAACACCGTATCAAGCTATTTTAGATTGGATGAAAATCTATAAACGTTTTTTACCGAAAAGCATGAAACTGCTTCCTATGATTTTTACGGCATTTTCGATCATCATGTTTATCTGTTATTTCTTTGTGCCGCTATCTATTTTCGTACTGTTATTGGTTTTTGTTCTTGGTTTAGGCATCACAGGTATTTATGTTAAAAAGATTAATAAATTATCATCCGATACAGGCAGAATTCAAACGACTTTTCATCAGTATCAAAAATTGATTTCAGAAATAGAAAATATAAGTTTTAAGTCCGATTTGTTGAAACGCAAAAAGGAAACCATACTACAAGACCATAAAAAAACCTCCGATATTTTACACGAGTTTTCTCGGATTTTAGGGGCTTTAGATCAGCGTAATAATATGTTATTTGGTTTTCTGGCAAACGGCTTTATTCTTTGGGATATATACCAATCGTATAAAATTGAAAACTGGATAGAAAAGTACGGAAATCAAGTGGAAGGATGGTTTACAACCATAGCTTTTTTTGATGCGTTTAATAGTTTAGCCAATTTTACCTACAACCATCCAAATTATGTTTTTCCAATTATTGATGCTACGTCTATGGTCTTAGACGCTAAAGGGGCAGGGCATCCACTATTAGATCCTAAGAAAAGTATTTTGAACGATATTCAAATGGATAGCGAACAATTCTTTATCATCACAGGGGCAAATATGGCGGGTAAAAGTACCTTTTTGCGAACTATTTCTTTACAAATTGTTATGGCTAATGTAGGTTTACCGGTTTGTGCAAAAGAGGTAAAGTATACTCCTATTAAATTAATAACCAGTATGCGTACCACAGATTCGCTAACCGATGACGAATCGTACTTTTTCTCCGAATTAAAACGATTAAGGTTTATTGTGGATGAAATTAAAACAGATCGGTATTTTATTGTGTTAGATGAAATATTAAAAGGTACGAATAGTACCGATAAAGCAATTGGCTCTAGAAAGTTTGTAGAAAAACTAATCGCTTCAAAAGCTACTGGAATTATTGCAACGCACGATTTAAGTCTGTGTGAGGCTGCCACCGATTTGCCACAGGTGAAAAATCATTATTTTGATGCGGAGATTATCGATAATGAATTGCATTTCGATTATAAATTTAAAAATGGAATATGTCAGAATATGAATGCTTCTTTTTTGTTGAAGAAAATGGAGATAGTTGACTAAAATGTCTAAAGTCGAATGTCTAATGTCAAAAGTCAGAAGGGTTAAAGAGTATAAAGTAATTAGTACAAAGGATTAAGACTTATCAAAATTAGAAATACGAAGTACGAAATTAGAAATCGAAAG
>JANQTG010000056.1:19646-22276 GCA_030731855.1 Cellulophaga sp.
TTATTTCAAAAAAGAAGCTCAGAAAAGCGTAGAAAATTCAATCGATTAGGATTATTCGTAAGCTCAGGTTATTTAGTAATTACCCTACTCTTAAAAGGAATTGCCTATCAAAAATTTACGCAAGCCTTAGAGGTACAACAAATAGCCTACACAGCCATCGATACCAGACCGGCACCGTTTAATACTATTCTATGGTCGGCCAATATCGATACTGAGGATGCTTATTTAATTGCTAATTATTCTTTTTTTGATTCAAAACCTATCCAGTTTGATAGCTATCCCAAAAATCATCAACTATTGGGCAGTTTAGAAACCAATGATAAAATTCAACGCTTAATGAAAATCGCTGAAGGATGGTTTATTATTTCCGAAGAGGATCAACAGCTCTACTTTAGTGATTTAAGATTTGGTTTGATGAGTGTGGATGCTAAAGGCGAAAATTTTGCTTTTAAATACCAGTTGACCAATGAGCAAGGCGATTTAGAAATTTTAGAAACACCAAGATCAGTAGGTGATGCTAAAAATTTACTTTCTGCACTTTGGGATCGGATTTGGGGGAATTAACTCTGCTCTTTGCGCAAAACGCCTAGCGCTATACGCAATCCGATCAAGTAGTGATACATAAAAAAGTTCAAGTAATCTAGAATTTTTTGCGCTATGCGCTCAGCGTAAAGCGGTCTACAAAAATCAAAGATTCTTCACCTGCAAACTATGAAAAGCCTCTGCTTGTAGCTTTAATAACTCTTCTGTCTTTTTCTTTTTGTAAGCGTAAACGGCTTCTTCTTCTTTAATTTCATCATGAATTTTAGTATTTAATGCTTCATCAGTGGAGATAAGAAGTTCACGTTGTTTTACTTTTTGAGTAATCCATGATTTTACAATACTTTCTTGTTCTTCTAGTTTAAAATCATATTCGCCTTTTGGGGCTAGTAATTTGGCAATAATAGGAGAAGTTTCAATGGCTAAAAAAAGTAGAAATATAAAAAATGAAGGCAACCAAGGTAACTTATCTAAGGCCGTAATTCTCGCCATTAAACCGTCAAAACCATCAATAATAGGTTGCGAATCGGTAACCGATTTAGAATATTGAGTATTTAAATCGGTAATTTGATTTTCAATTACCGTAATTTTTGCAGCGTTCGTTGTTTTAAGTTGTGCAAGTTCGGTTAAGGCAGCATCATGCTTATCGCGTTTTTCTTTATATACCGGGCCTTTACCTAATAGCTTAGTGCCAGCAATGCCTTCCGCTTCGGAAATATAAATGTTATATAAGGCATTAGTTTGCGCCTCTTTAGCGCTAATTTCATTTTTCAGGCTTAAAATATCTTTATTTAAGGTTTCTAGAGCGGGATTGTATTGTAATGCAATTTGGTCTTTATTGGCTAGCGTTAGTTCATTTTTTTGTTCTAATAGCACTTGATTAATTTCTTTTTCAAAAATTTTCATTTCCAAAGGCTTAGAAATCACAATTGCGATAATGATGGCTAAAATAATTCGGGGTGTAGCTTGGATTAGTTCACTACCAAATTTGTCTCTTTTTTTAATGGTAGAAACAATAAATCGGTCTAAATTAAAAATCAAGAGCCCCCAAACCAATCCGAAGAAAACAGCGGTATATACGTTGTCAAAAACAGTAAAAAGGGCATAACTACTGGCAATAAACGCCATAACAGCAGTAAAAAATACGGTTGCGCCGATACCTGCGTATTTGTTGCGTTCACCAAGGGAACACTCTTTTAAAATATTAGCGTCTGCGCCAGAGCAAAGAATAAAGAATTTTTGTAACATGATGATTTCGATTTTTTGATAAATGAATACCTAAAGTACTACTTTTTCACAAGGTCTTGTGTTAAAGTGAACTATAGCTATTAGTTGGACGCCAATCATACTTGTTTGTTACAAAAAAAGCCTTCAATTTGAAGGCTTTACTAATGATTTATGATTTGTTTTTATTATTTCAAAGAAAAATAAGAGAAAGGCAGTTTAATAGGTTCTTTAGAGATCCTTATAATGGGTTGTTTACTACCTGAGTATTTCGTATCAATATCCAAATTTTTATTCTTCTTTAGTAAATCAATAGCTATCTCAGCACTTATTTCTTCATTTTCATAATAAAAAATAGCCCCTTTTTTAGCCATATCAATGACATGGTCTAATGGCGATTTTGGCGCAGGAGGTGGTGGCGGAATTGAAGTCACCTCTCCCTTTTTAACTCTTGGTGACGCAGGAGGTGGAGGTGGAATATTACTCACCTCGCCTTTTAATACTTTAGTTGCAGATGGGGGCGGTGGTGGTGGCATAAGCTCAGCATTATTTTGCTGTTCATTGGTCATATTTTCATAAATACTACTGAAATAGCGGTATTCTTCCTTCGTAATGATGTTGTACGATCCATCAGCATTTTTAAGCGTTTTTACCCAGCTATTGTAGGCACTCTCTAAACTTTTAGATACTTCTCCTTTGTGAAAAGGTGGCGGTGGCGGTGGCGGCGGAATGTTACTAGTTTCTCCTTTTTTAACTTTAGGTGAAGCAGGAGCGAGCGGTGGTGGTGGAATGTTATTAGTTTCTCCTTTTTTAACTTTAGGTGGAGCAGGAGGCATAGGCGGTAATTCAGGATAGTTAGTCACACT
>JANQTG010000057.1:0-7171 GCA_030731855.1 Cellulophaga sp.
AGTTACTTTAGGGCAAGAACGCTTTTTTCATTTAAAACACCGAACCGATAAAAGTTTAAAACATAAAATTCTACTAGAACACGGCAGCCTTTTGTTAATGAAAGGAGAAACACAACACCATTGGCTGCATCAAATTCCGAAAACAGCAAAACCCATTCAAGAACGAATTAATTTAACGTTTAGGGTGATAAAATAAAAAGCTGCCCGAATTGGGCAGCTTTTTTTGACGTAATTCAAATTTTAAACTCCTAAGTGCTTACCAACCTGGATTCTGTTGGCCAGCCATAATAGGATTATTGTTTACTTCTTGCTGTGGTATTGGCCATAAGAACTCTTTTGCACTATATGGAAAAGCTTGTACACCAAATGGTCCTGTATAAGGTGTTCCCAGTGTAAAAGCCGAGGCTGGTGGACTACCAGCAGCTACTTTTGCTGGAATACCAACAATTGGCGCAAGGTTATCACCTTGTAATCTGTGGATGTCTGGCCATCTTCTACCCTCCATAACAAACTCAATTCTTCTTTCAGTAATGATACCTTCCACCAAACTCGCAGGTGTAGGAAAAGAAGCTGTCGTGTAGGCCTGGGTTGCTGGATCAGCCAAAGACCTGTTTCTAACCGTGTTCAATGCAGTTAATGCTAAGCCTTCACTTCCAGGAGTTCTAGCGTAGGCTTCAGCCATATTTAACAATACTTCTGAATAACGCATTAAAGGTGAAGGATCTGTATACGTTACACCGTCTTTATATTTGTTGGTATATTTTACCCCTGCAACTGTTCTAACTAATACTCCCTCTTCTCGTCTTAAATCATCTGTTAACCAAGCTGGGTTTCTCCAAATAATTGGACTTATAGATACCAAACCTCTACGGTTGTATTGAGAAGCTAAAGCACCATTAACGCCTGGGTTATTTAATGCAGTATTTTCCATAGAAAAAATAGACTCAGTATTATTATAACCAGCATCTCCAAAAACACCATTTGGCGTTGAGGCAACGGAATAAATACCATTTAATTTAGTGCCTTCGGTAATTACCATTGGCCAGTTGCGCATGTGCAAATAAGCTCTTGTTTTAAAGGCTATAGCCGCTTCTTTTGTAGCTCTTACAATTCCAGAAATACCCCCTCTTTGCGCTTTAGTCTGCATTAAAGCCTCTGCATCATTTAAATCTTCAAT
This sequence comes from Cellulophaga sp., assembly GCA_030731855.1. Taxonomy (GTDB): domain Bacteria; phylum Bacteroidota; class Bacteroidia; order Flavobacteriales; family Flavobacteriaceae; genus Cellulophaga. The sequence continues at coordinate 1,178 of JANQTG010000057.1, forward strand.
TATTCTTGCATAACATTCAGCTACTGTATTACGACCTGAAACTAAGGCCAAATCGATAGCTTCTGTAGTGTTAATCGCAAAATCACGGTAAGGCACCCCGAGGTGAGTGGCGCCAGGCGTGTCGTTATAAGGTCTTGCAAAATGCCACATCAATTCTTGGTGCGCTATAGCTCTAAAAAATTTAGCTTGGCCTATGTAATCGTTAGCTACTTCTTGCGTAATAATACCATTGGCTACAGCAGTTTCTACCCCTTCTAAAACAAGGTTTGCTCTGTTGATTAATCGATATGTATCGCTCCAGTAAAAAACGTTGTTCGCCGTAGTGGGGTCATAAGTAGCGGTATACGTCAATAGGTAAAAAGTAGCTATATTTACAGCATCTTCACCTCTATTATCGCCTTGTTGCACAAAAGCCGCACCAAAAGGATAACCTCGTTGTGCACCATTGTAATCACCTCTTTGTGCGGCATTATACATACCTGTAACCGATAATTCTATCAAAGCAGGCGTAGTAAATGCTGCACCTTCTGAAAGCTGATTAAAAGGTTCTAAGGCAATTACATTTTCATCTGTACAACTATTAAAGGAACCGAAACTAATTACAGCCATTAAAACATATTTTAATGCTGAAAATTTATTTTTATGTATTTTTTTCATGTTTTTATATTTTATTAAAATCCAACATTAATACCAAAAGAAAAGATGCTAGATATTGGAGTACCATTATTATCTACACCCGCAGCTTCCAATTCGGGATCTAAGCCTCTATAATTTGTAATCGTCCAAAGGTTTTGTCCTTGAATAAACATTCTCATTTTGGAAATTCCTACCTGATCCGTCACCGAACGAGGCAAGGTGTAGCCCAAAGTAATATTATCTAGTCTAATAAAATCACCATCTTCTAAAAATCTCGAGGTAGCTACAGAGGTAAGGTTACTTGTGGTATTGGTTAAAGCATATAGCCTCGGCGTAGAGCCATCTCCTGGATTTTCAACACTTTGCCATCTTCCTAAAATTTCGGTACTGTTGTTGGTAAAGTTGGTATTGAGCAATGCTCTACGTGTAGCATTGAAAATTTTGTTACCCCCACTGAAACGGAAAAGGAAACCAAAATCAAAGTTTTTGTAAGACATACTAGAATTAAAACCACCAAAATATTTGGGCAAGGATTGCCCTAAGATTTCTCTATCCGTAATCGCGCTGATGGATCCTGGAACAGAAACATCTGCAGGATTAGCTTCGTTAAATACAGCGTATCTTGCACCAGGCAATAAAGCTTGAACGCGAGTACCGTCTGCTTTAAAATAAATTGGATTACCATTAGCTGGGTTTACACCGCCAAACCTGTAACCATAAATAGAATTGATAGACTCTCCTTCACGAGTAATGGTATTCGTTCCAATACGGTCTTGACCATTTACCAATTCTTGAACTTCATTATCTACAAATGAAATATTTGCCCCCACATTCCATTTGAACTCTTTATCAAATATAACAGCGCTAGCTGCAAATTCTAAACCCGAGTTTTCAACTTTACCAATATTCGTATCATAACTGTTCCCTGGAATACCAAAAGATTGTGGTGTTTCTAAGGCCAAAATTAAATCGTCTGTGGTATTTCTAAAGTAATCAAAAGTTAAAGAAAATTTATTTTTAAATAAGCTCAAGTCAGCTCCAATATCAATCTTTTCACTAGTCTCCCATAAAAGGTTATTATTTCCAAACTGCACATAAGCAATACCATTATTATCTCCATACTGTGCAGAACCATAAAGTCCAAAATAAGGATAATTTCCAATCTCGGTATTCCCTACTTTACCATAAGAACCTCTAATTTTAAAATCAGATACTACATTTTCTATACCCTGCATAAAACCTTCTCGACTTACTGTCCAGCCAGCAGAAACGCCTGGAAATACCCCGAACTTATTGGCAGTAGGTAAAGCAGATAAACCGTCTCTACGTAAACTTCCTTGAATAAAATATTTTTGTTTGTAGTTGTAATTTAGTCTTCCAGCGAAAGATATAATACCGTTTTCTGTTAAACTTCCACCAGAACCTTGAACTCCGGAAGTACCTGTAATTAAATTTCTTCCAAAAAACTCGTTACTCAAATCGGTTCCTGTACCAAAAAAACTTCTAATAGTTCTTTTTTGATATTCATTGATTAAAGTAGCCGACACATTATGGTCTTCGCCATAAGTTTCGTTATAGCTTAATACGTTTTGCCAGTTCCAATTGGTAGTTTCTTGAAAATTGTTTTGTACCCTTCCATTGGAGCCAAAACCATCACCATGTTCGGGACTCCAGAACAAGTAGCCGTTTCCATTTATATTGTCTATACTTACCTGAGTTCTAAAATTTACGGTAGAAACTGGTTTAATGTCTAAATACACATTTCCAAGTAAACGCCCAGTAATTGTATTTTGCCTGTTCTTTTCTATAGCGAAAGCAACATTAGGTATGTTGTCACCCGCGGTTTCTAAATTGGTTCCTCTACCCACTCTATCTGGAAACAAATCATCTAAATTAAAACCTGTGGGATCGTTAGCATCAAAAATAGAAACGTTTGGATGTTGACGTGTAGCGTTAAAAATATTTCCTGACAAGGAATTGGCACCCGTATTCAAGCCAAAGGTTTCTGTTCTGGTGTAACCTACACCAACACCCATGCTCAACCAACTTTTAATTTCTTGATCTATATTAGACCTAAAAGAATACCTTCTTTGAGAATTTGCACGTGCGATACTTTCAAGATCATTGTACCCTATAGAAGTAAAAAATTGAGTTTTTTTAGTACCTCCGGAAAAAGATAGGTTGTGATCTTGTTGAAAGGCATTGTTGTTTAATATTGCATCCTGCCAATCTGTTTCAAAATCTGTACCAGCAGCCCATAAGCCTTGGTTACGATTGGTTCTTTTTTCGTTGTTGATCGTTATAAAATCTTGTGTTTTTAAAAGATCAAAAACAGCCACAGGTTTTGCAAAACCAAGAGAAGTATTGTAATTGATGGCAACAGTACCCTCTTTACCTCTTTTGGTAGTAATTAAAATTACACCGTTGGCAGCTCTAGAACCATAAATAGCAGTAGCAGCACCATCTTTTAAAACATCATAGGATTCAATATCTGCCGGGTTAATTTCAGATAACGGATTATTAGTGGCATAACCCCCTGTATTTCCAGTAAAAATTGGGATCCCATCCACTACAATTAATGGAAAAGTTCCTGAACTAATGGAAGCGATACCACGAATTCTAATTCTAGGCGCAGCACCAATAATACCTGATTGCGTAGTAACCTGCACCCCAGCAGCTCTACCTGCAAGTTGTTGTTCAAAACTAGGGGTAATTAAGTTAGCAATCGCATCACCTTTAATAGTGGAAACCGCAGCCGTTAAGTCTCTTTTACGTTGAACACCGTAACCAACTACAATAACTTCATCTAAGGCCTGTGCATCTTCTTCTAACTTAACGTTAATAACACTTGAAGCACCTATTAGTCTTTCTGTAGTTTTTTGTCCGATATAACTAAACCTTAACTGCTTACCCTCGCTAGCATTTATGGTGTAATTACCATCGAAATCTGTTTGTGTTCCGCTAGTAGTACCGACTACGACTACAGAAACACCTGGCAAAGGCATTCCTGACTGGTCAGTTACGCTCCCCGTAATAGTCTTGTCTTGTGCAAGAGCAAAACTCATAAATAACCCCAATAATGGAGTTAAAATCCATGTTAATTTTGATTTCATTTAACTTTAGTTTTTTGAATTAGTAACTCCAAATGTAAATGTTAAGTTAAAAATTTTTCAAATTTTAACACTTTCTATTTGTATTTTTAAATAAAAATCAGCATTTCAGTAATTATTCTTTATTTTTAAGTTTTTTATGTTAAAATTTTAATTTTAAATCAAAAATTTAGTTTTTCTTGCGTATTACACATGATTATTATTTATATATTACATAAAAAAACTTTATAACAATAAAACCCCTAAGCTTAAAAACTTAGGGGTTTTGTTTTAGGAAGTAACTTCTAATTACCTATTTATATATCTCATTCAAAACCTGCGCTAAACGCAAACCCCCTTTTTGGAGTTGCGATGCTAACATTCCCCAATACTTGTAGCTGTATTCATAGCCTAGCTTTTCACCTACTTCAACAGAACCATATAATACCGTAGCTAAATCTTGAGATTCTTCTACCCAATCGTACACATTTCCTTGTTGAATTTCTTTAATTTCATTTTTATCTAACGCTGGTAAATTATCTGCTATTTCTGTATAACTCATGCCATAATCATCAATCATATTGCTATCCCATAGTCGGTGTAAATTGGTACCTCTACCAAACCATTGTACTTGAATATCGTTACCGCCCTTATCTTCTTCGCGACCCACATGCATCGGTTGGTGTAAATCGCCTACTAAATGCACTAAAAACTTTAAGTAAAAGGTTTTGTCTGCTTCGTTGCTATTTTCATCTTTTAGCACGGCAATACATTTTTCAATTCCCATTACAATATCGCCAGAAGCACTTGGTGTTACATCGGTATATTTTTTATCTAATGGAAAGTTAACATAATGCCATGGACTAAATGCTCCATAGGCTTTATCTGCTTTTATGTCATCTCCATAGGTTGAAACTAAAGGTAAACTTTGGCCGTCCAAAATTTTGGTAATTGCCTTTTTTGCTTTTTTGCTCAGATGCCTTTGGGCTACGTCGCCAGTGGTTCTATGACCGGTTTTTGACCATTCATCTTCATTTGCAAAACTAAATTGCATCAATAGGGCTACTAATAAAATGGATATTTTCTTCATTCTTATAAAATTTCGTCAATATTTGTTTTAATTTTTATCAAAAATAGATCATAGAACTTTAATTCCGACTTAACACGTATATAGTTTATCAGTATTTAACAAAATTTACAGGCCTTGAAATTTAAAAGCATAAAATCACCTATTCTTAAATACAGTTTTATTACGATAACGACACTAACTGTAGTGGTTGTGGCATTTGTACTTTCCGTTTATTTAGGAATGTGGGGGAAACTTCCATCCAAAAAAGAACTGTCAAATTTAGAATATCAAATTGCAAGCGAAGTCTATTCAGCCGATAGCGTTTTAATTGGTAAATATTATTTATTTGATAGCCAGCCCATCGCTTATAAAGAATTTCCTGAACACCTATTAAAAGCGCTAATCGCGATTGAAGATGAGCGTTTTTATGATCATTCTGGTATCGATTACAGAAGTTTAGTTCGTGTGGGTTTTAAATCTATTTTGATGCAAGATGAGTCTGCAGGAGGCGGAAGCACCTTAACGCAACAACTAGCGAAAAATTTATATCCTCGAAATGAAAGAAAAAAAACAAATATTGTTGTTGACAAACTAAAAGAGATGATGATTGCTTCTCGACTAGAAGCTACGTATGCTAAGGAAGAAATTCTTTATCATTATCTAAATACGGTAAGTTTTGGTGATAATACCTTCGGAATTGAAAGTGCTGCTTTAAAATTCTTCAATAAAAAAACAAAAGATTTATCTACCGTAGAAGCCGCTGTTTTAGTCGGAATGTTAAAAGCAACGTATGGCTACAATCCGAGAATTTATCCTGAAAAAAGTTCACAACGTAGAAATTTGGTATTACAAGCGATGTTTTTTAATGACTTTTTAGAAGAAGCTGAAAAAGATAGTTTATTTAAAATTCCTTTAAAATTAGATTATAAAGAATATAATTACAATGACGGTATTGCGCCTTATTTTAGAGAAGAGGTGCGAAAACAGCTTTTAAGTTGGACGAAAAGTGAACAAAAAAATGGTAAGGAATATAACATCTACACCTCAGGCTTAAAAATTTATACCACCTTAGATTATAAAATGCAGGTTTTAGCTGAAAAGGCTATGATTGAACATTTAGCTGTTTTACAAAAAGATTTTGAAAAAAGCTTTGGCAAAAATGCACCTTGGTTAAACGACAAAAAATTGATAATATTAATT
>JANQTG010000057.1:7181-22269 GCA_030731855.1 Cellulophaga sp.
GATAGATAAGCTTTTAAAAAGAACATCTGCCTACAAACAATTAAAAGCAAAAGGAGTATCAGAAGCACAAATCATAGATTCTTTGAGTCGTAAAAAAACAATGATTTTAGCGGACTGGCATGGCGAAAAAACAGTTGAGGCTTCTACCCTAGATAGTCTTCAACACTATATGAAATTTTTAAATACTGGTTCTTTAGGAATAGATCCAAGCAATGGAGCTGTAAAAACTTGGATAGGTGGCGCTAATTTTAAATACTTTAAATACGATCATATTTCGCAAAGCAAACGCCAAGTAGGCTCTACCTTTAAACCTATTGTATATACCGCAGCTTTAGAAAGTGGAATTTCGCCTTGCACTTATTTTTCGGCTCAAGAAATAGAATACAAAAATTTAAAAGGATGGTCACCAAGTAATTCCGGAACTAAGGAAGAAACATATTTAAACTATTCAATGGAAGAGGCTTTGAGTAATAGCGTAAATACAGTAGCTGTAAAAGTATTAGAAGAAGTGGGAGTGTTAAATGTAATTCGGCAAGCAAATAAAATGGGAATCTTAGAAAAATTACCCAGCGAACCGTCTTTAGCTTTAGGCACTGGTGAGATAAAAATAACAGAACTTGCTGGTGCCTATGCCAGTTATGTGAATAATAGCAAGCCAGTAACTCCATATTTAATTGACAAAATTACCAATAGCAAAGGTTTCATTTTACAGGTTTTTAGTCCTAAAATTGCAACAAAAGAGGCTTTTTCATCAGAAACTAGGCAAATAATGATTGAAATGATGAAAAGCACCGTCAACACTGGAACTGCTTCCAGAATTAGAAACAGCTACAAATTACCAAATGCTATTGCTGGTAAAACAGGAACTACTCAAAATAATAAAGATGCTTGGTTTGTCGCGATTACTCCAAAACTAGTGCATGTAACCTGGGTAGGACTTGATAATCACGAACTCGGTTTTAAAAACACAAGCTTAGGACAAGGTGCTAATGCTGCATTGCCCATGTTTGCACTTTTTATGCAGAAACTGAATAAAGAGCAAAAGTTTTCTGCTATTTCCAACGCAAAGTTCGAAACACCTTCTGCTAATGTACTCCATAAATTAGCTTGTGACCCAGTTAAAAAAGACGGATTTATAAAACGTCTTTTCAAAAATCCTGATAAAAAGAAAAGCAAGAACTTTAAGCAGAATTAATCCATTTTATAAGATACGAGACATAAAATCGAATCATTTAAATAATTAATTCACTTTTTTAAATATTATTTATAATTATTTTAATTTTATTTATATTAAATTAAATTTTATTTAAATATTTTTTATCTTTACATCATAATAGCACTTTTATTATGAGTAAATTACCTATCAAATGCCCCAGTTGTGAGCAGCACTTAAATGTAAGTCAACTTTCTTGTTTGCATTGCGATACCTTAATAGCTGGTAGTTATCCTTTACCTAAATTAATGCAACTGCCGCAAGAAGATCAAGATTTTATCCTTCAATTTGTGTTGCACAGTGGAAGTCTTAAAAAAATGGCTTTACAAATGGAAATAAGTTACCCAACCATGCGTAACAAATTAGACGATATTATTGAAAAACTACAGCCCAAACTATAATTACCATGAAAACCATCCTTTTTAATCCCTTTAAAAAATATCAAGAAAATACTTTATTAATAGTTGGTGTTTTAGCAACTTTTATAGGCTCGTTTACTGCATATAGCTTTTATGCGCGTTTTGATGGCGCTATAGATTTACATTTTACTTCAGAAATTAATCTTTGGCAACCGTTCATTGATAATTTTATAAATATTGCAAGTGTTTTTATAGTCTTGTTTTTACTATCAAAATATCAAAATAAAAAAACAAGAGCAGTTGATATCTTAAATGCAGTTCTTATTTCAAGAATTCCTTATTATTTACTACCTCTACTGAACATTAATAACACCATTTCTGGTGCAACGGAACAAATGATGACTATTGCAGGCGATACCATAAACATCAATATCGAGGCCATTCCTATGAATGCTTTAATAATTATTAGCCTATTTGCATTGATATCATTTTTAGCTTTAGTATGGTTTATAATTTTACTATTCAATGGCTATAAAATTGCTTCGAACGCAAAAGGTAATAAACAAATCCTATTTTTTGCTCTGGCCTTAATTCTAGGAGAAATTATTACGAAGGCTATTATTTTGAGTATTCCGTATTGACAAAAAAAAAACCTAAACTTAATTTGTAAAATATTTCACAGAGTATAGCCAAGGACTACAACATTGCACTAAGAAAATTGACCTTTAAAAATAAACATCATGAAAAACATTACAATTCTATTAATTACCTTACTTACCATAGTTTCAGTAACAGCCCAGGACATTACTGGAAAATGGAATGGTGTGTTAAAAGTTCAAGGCACACAATTGCGACTCGTTTTTAATGTGGATAAAACCGATGCTGGTTTTAGTGCTACTATGGACAGTCCAGATCAAGGTGCTAATGGTATCCCGGTTACCACAACCAGTTTTGAAAATGATAGCATCAACTTTGAGGTAGCAAACCTACTACTCAAGTACACTGGTGAATTAAAAGATAACGAAATCATCGGTACTTTTTCTCAAGGCGGACAAGTGTTTCCGATGAATTTATCTAGAAACGAAATTGAAAAAGTAGTTTTAAAGAGACCACAAGAGCCTAAAAAACCTTATCCTTACTATTCCGAGGAGGTTACTTTTCAAAACACCAAAGAGAATATTTCTTTATCAGGAACTTTAACACTCCCTAAAAAAGAAGGGGTTTATCCCGTAGTGATTTTAATTTCAGGAAGTGGCCCGCAAAACAGAGATGAAGAACTTTTAGGTCACAAACCCTTTTTAGTACTTGCTGACCATTTAACCAAAAACGGAATTGGTGTTTTACGTTATGACGATAGAGGCACTGGCGAATCTACAGGGAATTTTAGCACGGCAACTTCTGCTGATTTTGCTACAGATGTAGAAAGTGCCATCGCCTATTTAAAAACTAGAAAAGAAGTTCATAAAAATAAAATTGGATTGGTTGGGCATAGCGAAGGCGGATTAATAGCGCCTATGGTTGCTTCAACATCAAAAGACGTCGACTTTATTGTGTTACTAGCAGGGCCTGGTATTTCAGGAGGCGAAATACTATTATTACAGCAAGAATTAATCGCTAGAGCATCTGGAACTTCAGAAACAGACATAACTAAAACCTACAATTTAAACAAAACAGTTTTTGATTTAATCGTTGCTTCTAATAGTGATGAAAAATTACAGGAAGAAATAAAAACCCTACTAAACAGGGCCTTAGAAGAGGATATGAGTAATGAAATTCCGAATGGAATGTCACAAGATGAATTTGTTTCTTTACAAATAAAACAAATTTTAAATCCTTGGATGCAATTTTTTATAAAACATGATCCCGCACCAGTCCTTGAAAAAGTAAAATGCCCTGTTTTAGCTGTAAATGGAGAGAAAGATTTACAAGTACCTCCGAAAGAAAATTTATCTGCTATAAAAAATGCTCTAGTAAAAGGCGGCAATAAAAAGGTAACTACCATCGAGTTTCCGAATCTGAATCATTTATTTCAAACATCAGATACTGGCAATCCGGCTGAATACGGAACTATTGAAGAAACCTTCTCCCCAATTGCTTTAAAAGCGGTGACTGATTGGATTAAAAAGCAAGTAACGTAAAAAAAATTTAATATCATAAAGTAGGTACTTTATATAAGATTAACCACAAAAAAGGAGAGAGCGCTTTAGAGTATTACTATTTTTTAAGATTTCATTAACGAAATAAACCCTTATTTTTGGAGAACCAAACCCAAAAAATAACGAATGCCTAGGTTTTTTTGTTTTATTCTAACAATTCTTTTTTTTAATGTAATTTTTTCACAAAATGAAGATAAAAAATTTACCGTAAAATTTTCTCCTACTATCCCGCAAATAGATGGAATTTTAGACGAAAAAATATGGAATACCTTAGAAAGTGCAGATAAGTTTCAACAATATTTTCCGGCAGATACTATCTTAGCGAACGAAGACACTTCCATAAAAATGTATTATGATGGTATTACTTTATACGTAGCGATAAAATTAGAAACTATAGGAAGCAATTATGTTACGCCTTCTTTACGTCGAGATTTTAGAGCTGGTGGTAACGACAATATTAGCTTAATGTTTGATACTTTCAATGATGCTACCAACGCTTTTTTATTCGGAATTAATCCTTACGGTGTGCTTCGAGAAGCTTTAATTGCCAATGGTGGTGGTGATAATGGTGTTTTTAATACTTCGTGGGATGTAAAATGGCGTGGTGAAGCTAAAGTCTTTGAAAATTATTATACAGCTGAATTAGCCATACCCTTAACTTCACTTAAATTTAAAGAAGGGGAAACTAAGTTTCGATTTAACGCCTATAGGTTCGATACACAATCTAACGAATCGAGTACTTGGGCGAGAATACCACAAAACCAGTCTATTTTTAGTTTGGCTTTTATGGGGGAAATGACTTTTGAAAAACCTCTAGGAAAATATAGAACTCCTATTGCGATAATTCCTTTTATAAACGGTTTGTCACAAAAAAACTTTGAAACCGATGAAGGTCTTTCAAAAGTAACATTTGGAGGTGATGCCAAGATAGCTATAGGTAACGGAATGAATTTAGATGTTACCCTAAACCCCGACTTTTCTAATGTTGAAGTAGATAATCTATTTACAAACCTCACCAGATTTGAGGTTAATTTACCAGAAAGAAGGCAATTTTTTGTAGATAATGGTGATCTATTTTCTAGTTTTGGTGGTGGTAGAGACGCAAACCCTTTTTTCTCACGGCGTATTGGAATTGCAACCGATGAAAATGGAAATTCAGTAGAAAATAGAATTATTGGTGGTGTACGTTTAAGTGGTAAATTAAATGAAAATTGGCGCTTAGGTTTTTTGAACATGCAAACAGCTGAAGATTTAGAAAAAGAGATTGCATCAAACAATAACATGATGTTAGCCATCCAAAAGAAAGTATTTTCTCGATCTAACTTTGGCTTATTTTTTATCAACAGAGAAACGTTTAAAGATTATGATTTTTTAGCTCCCGAAGATCGTTACAACCGTGTTTTAGGGGTCGATTATAATTTAGCTTCCGAAGATAATATTTGGAATGGTAAATTTTATGTCCACAAATCTTTTGATCCTGATAGCGATGGTAAAGATGTGTCTACAGGAGCATTTATGTCCTACAACACCCGAAAACTAAATGTTTTTACGGACTGGGTATATATTGGCGAAAATTTTAACTCTGATCTTGGGTTTATACGTCGAAAAGATATTTTTAAGTTTGTAACTGGCTTAGAAAAAATATTTTGGCCTACCGCCGGTAAAATAAATCAACATAGTTTTGAGCTCTTTCCTGTTTTTACTTTAAACCCTACACGAGATTTTCAAACCACAGATTATGCTATTCGACTTTCTTGGGGTGCTGAGTTTAAAAATCAAACTAGGTTAAATGCAAGTATCGAAAACAATTATACTTTTCTTTTAGATACTTTTGATCCTAGTAGAACCTCTGGAGCAGTTCCACTTCCTGCAGACGTTGGTTACACCTACACAAGTGCGCAAGCCAGCTACAGATCTGATCGTCGAAAAATGTTTGCTTACGAATTTCAACAAGCCTATGGCCAATTTTTTAATGGTACTCAGTTTTCATCAGGTGTTGAAATGAGTTTGCGATTGCAGCCCAAAACAAATATTAATTTAGCACTTAACTATGACCAAATAGACCTTCCAGAACCTTATTCGAGTGCTAAATTATGGTTGATAAGTCCTAGTTTTGATTTTACCTTTAGTAAGTCTATTTTTTGGTCTACCATTGTCCAATACAGTAATCAAAGAGATAATTTAGGTTTTAACTCACGATTGCAATGGCGTTTTGCACCCTTATCTGATTTATTTGTGGTGTATAATGACAATTATTTTGTAAACAGTTTTCAACCTCGTAATAGATCGATTAACCTTAAGTTTACCTACTGGTTAAATATTTAAATTATAGTGCTTTGAACTACAAAATACTCTGTTCCGATTTAGACGGCACCTTACTTTCTACCAAAAACGATGTTTCTGAATTTACCATCTCAGAAATTGCTCGCATAAAAGACAGTATTCGTGTTATTTTAGTGTCCGCAAGAATGCCAAAGGCCATGACCTATCTTCAAAAAAGACTAAAAATTGAAAATCAACCCATAATTTGTTATAATGGTGCTTTAGTTCTAGATGGAACACAAGAAGTTACCTCGGTTACCATTCCCATTTCAATCTTAAAAAAAATACATCTGCTCGCTGATATGTATGATATTAAATTAGGATTGTATTATAAGGATGAATGGTATGTTGAAGAAGACTCTGAGCGGGTAGCAAAAGAAATTAAATACACAAAAAATACTCCAGAATTCAGAACGTGTGAAACTACTTTTAGCGATTGGGAAGCTAGAAAAATTTCCGGCGCACATAAGGTGATGTTAATGGGTGTAAAAGACACCACTGACCCCTTATTCCAAGATCTACAAGATACCTTCGTTGACACCGTTGCTATTTATAGATCTAATGACACGTTGATAGAACTCGCCCCAAAATCGGTTTCTAAGTTAACGGCTATAAAACTATTGTTAAACTGCAATGAAACCCTCGAAAATGTAATTGCCTTTGGTGATAACTATAACGATTTTGACATGCTTAAACACGCTGGCTGTGGTGTTGCCGTTGCGAATGCACGTGAGTCTGTAAAAGAAATAGCTAATTACGTCACCGATAAAAACACCGAAGATGGCGTAGCAAAATTTATTAAAGAAAAGCTTTAGTTTTATTATATTTGGCCAGTAGCCTTAAAAACAACCTATGAACGAGACACTTATTACCAATGATACTGTAGTTTTCGGATTACTAGCCTTATGTTTAGGATTTGTTTTTTACACCTCTTCCATTTCTAAAGGTTTTTGGAGTAAATTTTATAGTGTGGTTCCTGCTGTTTTAATGTGTTATTTACTACCCTCTATTTTAGCAAGCTTTAATATCATTTCTGATGAAATATCGAACCTTTATTTTATGGCGAGTAGGTATTTATTACCAGCGGCATTAGTATTAATGACATTAAGTATCGACTTAAAAGCGATTGCTAGTTTAGGCTCAAAAGCACTAATTATGTTTTTTACCGGAACTGTAGGCATTATTATTGGCGGTCCTTTAGCCATTTTAATCGTTTCTATTTTTTCTCCAGAAACAGTGGGTGGTAACGATTTTGATGCTGTTTGGAGAGGTTTATCAACTATTGCTGGTAGTTGGATTGGTGGTGGCGCTAACCAAGCAGCTATGCTCGAGATTTTTCAGTATAACCCTGATGAATATGGTAAAATGGTTTTAGTGGATATTGTGGTCGCCAATGTTTGGATGGCCATTATATTATTTGGAGTTGGAAAAACGGCTAAAATCGATAAATGGCTGAAAGCAGATACGTCAGCCATTGAAAAATTACGAATTAAAGTGTCTGAGTTTTCTGAAAAAATTACCCGCGTACCTACTCTAAATGATTATATGATGTTATTAGCGTTTGCTTTTGTAGCCGTTGGTATTTCACATTTCTTTGGCGATGGCATTAGTGATTACTTAACTAAAAATAGTGATGCTGTTGCAGACCCAAGTAATTTCTTATCTTTTCTAGGATCTAGTTTTTTCTGGATGGTTGTAGTTGCCACAACTCTAGGAATTATACTCTCATTTACGAAAGCTAAAAATTATGAAGGTGCTGGTGCTAGTAAAATAGGGAGTGTTTTTATCTATATTTTAGTGGCTACCATTGGCATGAAAATGGATTTAAGTAAAGTATTAGAAAATCCGGGCTTATTGGTGATAGGCTTTATTTGGATCGCTATCCATGCTGGTTTACTTATTCTTGTGGCGAAACTGATTAAAGCTCCATATTTCTTCTTGGCAGTTGGCAGTCAAGCCAATGTAGGTGGCGCTGCTTCTGCACCTGTGGTTGCAGCAGAATTTCACCCATCGTTAACATCTGTAGGGGTTTTATTAGCTGTTTTTGGCTATGTGGTGGGTACAGGTGGCGCTTTATTGTGTGCGTATTTAATGGAAGTAGCTTCTAATTTTTAAAATAATTTTTAGCTTATCTTACTAAAAAAATAGTGATATTTGCCCACCAAAATAAATAAACTATCTCGATGCAAGCATCAGAGGCTTTAAATTCCAAAAAAACAAATTCTAAATTCCAAAAAAGAGGAAATGTGATGCAGGTATCGAGGAATTATAGTCTGAGATTAAAAATTTGTCCGTTTTGGGTATCTTATAAAACTATACACCAACTAATTTAACGAATAAAAATAGCTTTAGAAAAATTTATTGAAATGAAAAAAATAATTTTGTTATCCTTAATCGGACTTTTTGTAGCTTCTTGTGCTACTGATGATAAAAATACCATGGTGGTAAATGGTTCTATAAAAGGTTTAAAAAAAGGCACTTTGTATTTACAACAATTACAAGATAGCACACTGAGCAACTTAGATTCTTTGGAGGTAAATGGTAATGGAGATTTTAGTTTTTCAACAGTACTTGAAAATCCAGATATTTTTTATTTGTATTTGGTAAAAAATGACAATAATGATATTAATGACAGAATTACTTTTTTTGGTGAGCCAGGTATTATAACCATTAATACCTCATGGAATTTGTTTGAAAATAAGGCCGAAGTAAGTGGCTCAAAATCGAATGAAATTCTTCAACAGTATAAAAAGGGAATGTCTCGCTACAATGCAAAAGATCTAGAACTTTTACAAGCTAGGTTTAATCCAAAATATGCCAATGATTCGTTAGCTATCGATTCGTTATTGAAATTAGGCGACAAAAACTTATACCGTAGCTATGCTTTTGGTTTAAACTTTGCCTTAAACAATAAAGACTCTTACGTAGCACCTTATATTGCCGTAAATGAAGTTGCCGAATCTAACGTAAAATATCTAGACTCTATCTATAAAATGCTTACGCCCGAAGTTGCGGAATCTAAATATGGTAAACAACTAAAACTACATATTGAAGAAGTAAAGAAAAAGAAATCTTAGACTTTAAAACGCACATATAAAACAAAAAAGCATCCAAATTCTTGGATGCTTTTTTATATGTGATTGGCGGCTAAAATTAACCTAACTTGTTTAATCTCTCAACTAAACCTGTTGCTTTTTCTTCTAACTCAACACGTACAGTTTTAAGATGCTTAGCTCTACTATCTACTTTTTTGTTGTTTACTTTAACGATTAAATCATCAAAAGTTGCAATTGCATCGTCAATAAGTGCTGAACCGTCTTTTGAACTTTTTTTGTTATTTGAAGCTTCCCAAAAATATACTGCCTCAATAATATCACCTATAACGTAATTGATATCTTTTTTTAAATTTTGAATACTTGCCATTTTACTAGTTTTATTTTTTGCAAAAGTAATCTTTTTTAAGATAATTCTAGTATTAAAATAGATACTTAAAATTTTCAATACTTTTCATGTCTTATTAACAGAGTACGCTAAAAAGAGCGCTTAGTTAAACTATCATTAAACTGCGCATTGCATGCTAGTTTAATGTTGCTTAACCCATTAAATAGTTACTTCTAATAAAGTTGCTTCTTTTGTATGAATATTAATTTTTGTAGAATTTGCCGATACTAATACCGTTTCGCCTTTATTTAAAGATGCTTCACCGTATTCATTGGCTATCGTAGCCTTACCACCCACACACATGTAAATAGTAAATGAATCTCTTTGCGCTACATTAATTTCTTTATTTTCAGTAAGATGTAAATAATTGGTTTTAAAGTAAGGAGACGCTACCATTCTGTTTACGGTATTTTTCTGATCAGAATATACCACTTTAAAATCGTCCTTCTTTTCAAAATCCATCGCATCTAATGCCAAATCGGTATGCAATTCTCGAAGATTACCAGCTTTATCTTTTCTATTAAAATCAAAAACACGATACGTAACATCAGACGTTTGCTGAATTTCTGCCAGTACTACTCCTGCTCCGATCGCATGAATTTTTCCGGTATTGATAAAAAACGTGTCGCCTTCTTTTACCTTTTCGTAGTTCATTAAAGTTTCTAAAGTATTATTTTCTATACTTTTTTGATACTCTTCTTTCGTAACGGTTTTATTAAAACCAACAATTAAGTTAGCATCTTTATCAGCATCCATAATATACCACATTTCGGTTTTCCCAAAAGAGTTGTGGCGTTTTTTTGCTAATTCGTCGTTTGGGTGTAATTGAATGGATAAATCTTGTTTAGCATCAATAAATTTAATTAAAATAGGAAATGCTGTTCCAAAGCGTTCTACCACACTTTTTCCTAATAAAGCTTCGCTATTTTCATCGATTAATTCTTGAAGTGATGCTTGTGCCAAAACTCCATTAGCGACTACAGAAACGTCCCCTTCTACCGTTGATATTTCCCAGCTTTCGCCAACAATATCACTTGTAATTGGTTTTCCAAAAATATCGCCCAACTTGGTGCCACCCCAGAGTCGATCTTTTAAAATAGGATTAAATTTTAATGGGTATAATGCTTTCATTTTATTTTTATTTATCCTGAGTAGCTCACAAAATTTCGTGGCGTTTCATACAAAACAACCTCTAATTCTTGATTTTTATCAATATGTGGTCTTAACTTATCCCAAATAACAACGGCTATATTTTCAGCAGTTGGATTCAAATTTTTAAATTCGGGCACTTCAATGTTTAAATTTTTATGATCAAAAGCATTTTCAATTTCGCTTTTAATTAAATCTTTTAAGACTTTTACATCGATTACAAAGCCTGTTTCTTTATCGATCTCGCCAGTAACACTTACAATTAGCTCGTAATTATGTCCGTGAAAATTTGGATTGTTACATAAACCAAAAATGGCATCGTTTTTTTCAAAACTCCAATCTGGTCTGTATAATCTGTGTGCTGCGTTAAAATGTGCTTTTCTACTTACTTTTACTTTCATGCTTTAAAATTATTTTCGGTGATGTGATTGTAAAATTTATCAAAAATAATTTTAAACCATGCGGTGTAATTATGAGGATTTTCTGAAATATCGTTTTTAACCGCTTCGGGTTTCATCCATTTCCAGTCCGCCACTTCTTCAGGGTTAATCTTTGGAACGAAGTCTCCATAACCGATCATTACATGATCTAATTCATGTTCTGTTAATCCATTATCAAAAGGCGCTTTGTAGATAAACGAAAAAAGTTCTTTCAGTTCGGTTTCAAAACCCATTTCCTCTTGTAATCTTCTTTTACCCGCTTGAATGTTAGTTTCTCCCACTCTTTGATGACTGCAACATGTGTTGGTCCATAGTAACGGAGAATGGTACTTATGTGCTGCTCTTTGCTGCAACATAGTTTCTCCCTTATCATTCATTACAAAAACAGAAAAAGCACGATGCAGTATAGCCTTCTCGTGAGCTTCCATCTTTGCCATGGTGCCAATTTGTTCGTCTAATTCATTAACGAGTATTACACGTTCTTCTTTCAATTTTATTTTCTTTAAATCTTAGCAATCGCGAAAAATATCGCAAGACAAAAATAATACCTTTAAGTCAGTATTTATAATGAATGCGATAAATATTATGCGATATAGAAATATAGAAATTAGGTTTGTAACTAAAATGATAAATTAAACTATTAAAAGAATCTTGGAGATCTTAGGTTTCCTCTTGTTTTAACAAAATCGTATCTTAAAACAATCTCAAAAGAACCATCGTTAAAAGCGGCGCTACCAAGATCTGTTGTCTCTCGATCGTACGCTATACCGATTAATAATTCATTTGAAACATGAAAACCTACTAAAGCACTCACGGCTGCATCCCAGCGGTAAGCCGCGCCCAGTATAAATTGATCATCGAACATAAAATTAGCTGACAAATCCACTTGTAATGGTGCACCTTGAACCATTTTAGTGAGTAATGTAGGTTTAAATTTTAAAAATGGATTTACATCCCAAACATACCCAGTTATAAAGTAAAAATTCATTTGTTCACTAGCGGTTGATAATGAAGCGCTATCAAAATGTGATGTTTCTAATATTCTTGGTACTGATAAGCCTAAATAAAATTTATTGGTATGATAGTACACACCAGCACCTATATTAGGGGAAAATCTGTTATCTATATCTTGTTCAAGACTTTGATCTGTCGTAAATTGATCGAGTTGTGAAAAACGCACATCTAATAAATTAGCACTTGCTTTTAGTCCGAAACTAAGTTTACCTTCTCTAGAGGTTTGAAGCGTATATGAAAAATCGACATCTAAATTCGTTTCTGATGTTGGCCCAATTTTATCGGACACGACTGAAAGACCTAAACCTAATCCTCTATATCCTATAGGTGTATGTACGTTTAAGGTTTGTGTTGTTGGGGCACCTTCTAAACCTAACCATTGCGATCGGTGTAATCCTGCTATACTCATGTGACCACGCGAACCCGCATAAGCCGGATTTACACTAACCGTATTATACATATATTGTGTATACTGAGCATCTTGTTGGCTTTGTATCGTATAAGTTTGGAAAAATAGGGCAAAGAAAAGTATTGCCCCTATTTTTTTTATATATGTATTATAATTCTTCATGTATACTATCTATTTATGTAAATATATCCTGAGAGTTTTTTCATGGCATTAGTAGCATCTTGATAATCAATGATGTAAAAATATGTTCCAACAGGAAGTTTATTATCTTTATCAATGGTTACTCTACCATTAGAAGTACCATCAAAGACATTTCCTTGAGTGTCATATGATTTGGTAACATAAACCATAACACCCCATCTATTAAATATTTTAACGGTATTGTTAGGGAAATTTTCTAGTCCATCTATTTTAAGTACATCATGAGCACCATCGCCATTTGGTGTAACCACATTATAAACTTTAATTTTATCACCAGCTACTACTAGATCTGGATCTAAATAATTTGGAATACCATTATTATTAATATCATCATTAGCCCAATTTCCGTCTCCGTTAACATCTTCATCTATAGTTGCTATACCATCGTCATCATCGTCGGTATCTCTATAGTCTACTTCATCATCTTCATCGGTATTCGGTAGGTTATTAATAGGATCGTCTATTTCGTCATTAGGATCAATATCATTTGTATTACTCCCTTCATAACCGTCATCTAAACCATCATTATCTTCATCTGTACCAAGTAAAACGACATCTGCAATACCATCATGATTTTGATCATGCGCTTCAATTGCATCAATAACACCATCGTTATCACTATCATCATCTAGGTAATCTGGTAAATCTGCATTATCAGTATTTACAGGAATTAGTCCAAGGTTTCCGCCTTGTTCATATGCGTCATCTAAACCATTATTATTAGCATCTATGCCACTTGGCGGAATGTAATCTGCCGTAGTTTGTGCTTCTACGTTATCAGGAATTCCGTCATTATCCGAATCAATATCTAAATAATCTGCAATACCATCACCATCAGAATCTGTAGCATTTGTTGCAGGGTTATTATCATTATCAGTATTTAAATCTTCCCACGCATCTAGTATCCCGTCGTTATCACTATCAAGATCTAAAGCGTTCGAAACAACTATATTTACTGTTGATGTACTGCAATTCCCTGCAGTATCACAAACAGTATAGGTGAATGAATCAGTACCTACATATCCATTATTTGGCGTGTAGGTAACCACATCATCAGAAGGGTCATTAGGCGTACCGTTGTTATCGATTATTATTCTTCCGTTTAGTGGTGCAGTTGCATTGAATGTTCCGATTGTTGGAAGATCATTATCATTTAAGT
The DNA here is from genome assembly GCA_030731855.1 of Cellulophaga sp. Lineage (GTDB taxonomy): Bacteria > Bacteroidota > Bacteroidia > Flavobacteriales > Flavobacteriaceae > Cellulophaga. Next base: position 21,045 of record JANQTG010000057.1, read on the forward strand.
GCCAGTTATTAATTAAAATAGTTTGATTTTCGTTGATGGTAACTACATCGTCATTCGTATCAAGAATAGGTAGAACATCAACTGTTACTGTAGCTGTACTGCAATCTCCTAAAGTATTACAAACCGTATACGTAAAACTATCTGGACCGTTATAATCCGAATTTGGTGTATAGGTTACAATATCATCACTAGGATCATTTGGAGTTCCATTATCATTAACAGTTACAACACCGTTTGCTGGGTTTGTAGTTGTTAAGGTTCCTGTATTTGGCACATCGCTATCATTTGAAAAAACATCAACAATAACAAAGGTATCTTCATCTACGCTGACCACATCATCTAGCAAGGTGCTAGACTGACTCATGCAAACTACTGTAAAACTTGGTAATATTTTTGAATTACCAGCTTTTACCAAAGTCGCAACGTATTTAATTACATCTTGAGTTGCCGTTATTGTGGGTGCTGTTTGATTACCTGTTAAAGCAGGTGACCAAGTAATGCTTGCTCCTGTTGGTACATTCGCGGTAATATCTAACGTTACTTCATTATCAGGTGAGTTACAATCTGTTAAAATAAAATAAGTCGTAGCATTTTTACCACATGCAGTACCATCATAGGTTGCAAAATAAACTCCAGGTTGATTTACTTCATAGAAGAATTCAGTTCCAAGAACCGTATTCGTATCCGAAGCATTAAACCATCGGTAGTTATTTTCATCTGTGCTATTAGGAGCTTGCAGCAAATATTGTGCATTACCCAAATTGGAGTACAGCAAACCTAAGAGCGCTACGAATAAAAATTTATATGTGTTAATTGCTTTCAAATTGATGGTATATAGTTCTTATTCGTATTAATTACTTCACTACAAAAACTACGTTGATTAATGAATTATAATCTGTTGGCGAAGCAATAACATTATAGGTCATTACGCCACTCGCATTTACACTTACTCCAGAAAATACTGCTGGATCAAAATAGGTTACATAGTAGTAAAGTTCTGTTGCAGCATACGTTGGTATTGCTGCTGGTGCACCTGTACTGGCAACCGCTGGCGTAGCAAACTGAGCCGTGTATTGTGTGTATAAATTTATTGTTCTTCCGGTACCTGTTGTAGAGGCATCTACCGCTATTGAAGGTGGATAAAATATACGTGCTGCTTTTGCTGTAATTGGTGCGATAGCATTAACCACTTGTTGTAAATTAGTTTCATTAGTACCGTCACCAT
>JANQTG010000058.1 GCA_030731855.1 Cellulophaga sp.
GTTAATGATGATAAAGTATTGGTTGCTTTAGATCCGGGCGCATTTACAACTGATGTTGTTACCTTTTATATTCCTAAAACAGTACCAGGAACGTATAGTACGGATAATTACGGAAAATATATTGAAAGTTTTAAAGCTTTTGATTACAAAGGAGCGGAACTAGCTGTTTCAAAATCTGATGATAATACTTGGAATATTAGTAACGGAAAATCTTTAGATAGAATATCGTATTACGTAAATGATACATACGATTCTGAATCTGAGCAAGAAGAACCCGTTTTTTCTCCGTCAGGAACTAACATTCTAAAAGATGAAAACTTTATGCTAAACTTGCACGGCTTTATTGGGTATTTTCAAAATTTAGTGGAGGCTGACTATGAAATTTTAATAAAAAAACCGGCCAATTTAAACGCAACAACCTCTTTACAGGAAGTAAATATCGAAAATAAAAAAGATACGGAAGATGTTTTCTTTGCCAGTCGTTATTTTGAAGTTACAGACAATCCTATTTTATACGCAAAGGCCGATGTTGTTTCTTTTGAAGTAAGTGGTATTACCGTAAATTTAAGTGTGTACTCTCCCACTGGTATATACAAAGCGAGCGACTTAAAAGACAGAATGTTAAAAATGATGACAGGCCAAAAGGCGTTCTTAGGCCCTGTTAATAGCACAAAAGTCTACAATATTTTATTGTATTTATCTAAAATAGAGAATGATGCTAATGGTTTTGGAGCCTTAGAACATCACACCTCAACAGTAGTGGTTTTACCTGAACAGATGGATAAAGAGCGTCTAGAACAAGCTATGGTTGATGTGGTTTCGCATGAGTTTTTTCATATTGTAACACCATTAAGTGTACATTCTGAAGAAATTAAATATTTTGACTTTAACGATCCTAAAATGTCACAACATCTTTGGATGTATGAAGGTACTACAGAATATTTCGCCAACCTTTTTCAGATTCAACAGGGCTTAATTGATGATGCTGATTTTTACGAACGCATAATGGGCAAAATAAACAATGCTAAGGGCTATGATGATAGTATGTCTTTTACCGTTATGAGTAAAAATGTATTAGACGAACCTTACAAAGCAAACTATGGTAATGTCTACGAAAAAGGTACTTTAATTAATATGGCTCTAGATATTACCTTACGTGATTTAAGTAATGGCGAAAAAAGTGTATTATGGTTATTACAAGAACTAAGCGACAGGTACGGCGAAGACAAACCTTTTAAAGATGAAGCCCTTTTTGATGAAATTATAAGCATGACCTACCCAGAAGTTGGTGAATTTTTTGAAACTCATGTGGTTGGTGAACAACCTATTAATTACACGACTTACTTGACTAAAGTTGGTCTAGAAATGGGATCTAAAATGGAAGAAAGTGGTTATTTTTTACAAGGCCAAGTTCCTTTTATTGATGTTGATGCAGAAAATAACAATGCTATTTTTATTCGTGAAGGTATTGAATTGAATAGCTTTTTAAACGATTTAGGTGTAAAAGGTGGCGATATTATTAAAAGTATTGATGGTACCGAGATTACTTTAGAAAGTATTCGACCTATAATTGGGCAAAGTTTTGGGTGGACGCCAGAAAAAGAAATTACTATGGTTGTTGATCGTGAGGGTACGGAATTTAGTTTATCAGGAAAAGTAGGTACACCAACCGTAAATACAAAAACTATTGTACCCGTTGAAAATGCTACAGAAGCACAATTGAGCTTGCGTAAGGCTTGGATGAAAGGCTAAAAAATCACTCTTATATTTTATTTAAAGGCTAGCTTACATTTTAAGCTAGCCTTTTTAATTTTATTCTATTTCTTAGATTAAAATTTTCTTATCTACTCTTTAAACAAAATTAAGTACTCACCTATTCCTTTATTTTTAAGTAGAAAACTCGAATAATCAAACCAAATCTTTAAAAATCAGTTGGTAATTTTTTCCATTAAAAATACTCCACTTCAAGCATATAATAGGGCCTTATCTTACAGCTTATCGAATTATTGCTTCAAATTATGACCATCTAGGTATTATTTCTTACTTTTAAGTAAAACAAAATCATTATGGAAGAAGTATCAATGGGCACGAAAGTGCTGAACGGATTCCTGACTCTTATGGTTGGTGTTTTAGTGCTTATACTAATTGCCGTTGTGGTATGTTTAATTTTAGCAGCCTTCGGAATTTTTTAAATACGGAACACTAATGAAACCGAATTAATTACCTACTGTCTATTTTTAATTAACAAAGAACACAAAAAAAGCCCTTATCAGGGCTTTTTTAATTTTACTGTTATTTTATGATTAAGCTTCGCAACTTGCGCAGTCTTTCTTCTGCTTAAATTTCTGAGCAGCATTCATGCTATGCTGATAATACAAAGATTTTAAACCTAATTTCCATGCCGTAACATGAATTTTATTGATTTCTTTAACTGGCATATCAGGATGAACGATGATGTTTACAGATTGCCCCTGATCTATATGATTCTGACGGTTTGCTGCTTGGTAAATAATATCCATTTGATCTATCTCAGAATAGGTTTTGAATACCTCTTTCTCTGCATCGGTTAAAAAATCTAAGTGCTGTACCGATCCGTCATAATCACGGATGCTATGCCATACTTCGGTCGTATTTTTTCCTTTTGCTTCTAACACATCTACTAAAAACGGATTTCGAATCGTAGTTTTTACTTTTGCGATATCTTTTACATATGTATTAGACCATATTGGCTCGATACCTTGCGAAACCTGCCCTAGAATAAATGCAGAAGATGTTGTTGGTGCAATTGCATTTAAGGTTGCATTGCGTCTTCCGTAGCCTTTTAATACTTCTGGCTCTCCAAACTTTTCTGCTAATTCTTCGGATGCTTTATAAGATCTTTCTTTAATTTCTTTAAAAATTTCAGAATTCAGATTATAAGCTTCTTGGCTGTTAAAAGATAACATTTTAGATTGTAATAACGAATGCCATCCAAGAACACCAAGACCTAAGGCACGATTTTCTTTTGCAAAGTTATAAGCACGTTCCATAAATAAGAACGTCTGGCGATCTTCACGACTATCTGAGTCACGATACACTTCTAATTTTTCTAAGAATTCTGTAATTACAGCATCTAAGAAATACACCATTGTTTCTACAGCATCGGTGTTTTTCCACTTGTCGTAATGCAACAAGTTTACCGAAGAGAGCACACAAACAAAAGACCAATCGTCATTTGAAGGTAACATAATCTCTGTACATAAATTACTCGCGTAAATTGGCAACTTTTTATCTTGATACACATCAGCCGCTCCATTATTAGCATTGTCTTTAAAGAAAATATAAGGATATCCCATTTCTCCTCTACGCTGTAATACTTTTGCCCAGATAGCACGTTTTGCATCATCGCCATCTACCATTTGTTGCATCCACTCATTGGTTACAGTAACACCATGTGTTAATTCTTGAATAGGATTACCTTCTGTACCAATTTCTAAAAATTCAGCAATGTCTGGATGCTCTACAGGCAAATACGGAGAGAAACGACCGCGACGTACAGAACCCTGACTTACCACATCGACCATCGATTCAAAAAGTTGCATAATATGAACAGCGCCAGAAGCCTGTCCATTATTTTTCACCTCAGCACCGCGATGTCTGATTTTCCCAAAGTACCCAGAAGTTCCACCACCAAGTTTAGACATCATACCAACTTCGGACTGTGTATATAAAATATTACCCATGTCGTCGGCAACATGTGAACCAAAACAGCTAATTGGTAAACCTCTTTCTTTTCCAAAATTAGACCAAACAGGAGAAGCTAAAGAGTAAAAACCGTCAGACATATAGCCATAAAACTTATCAGAATACCCCGGTATTTTCAAAATTTGTTCTGCTCTATCTGCAATTTCTCTTATGCGCTGTTCAGCCGTTAAACCAGGCATTAAATAGCCTGAATTTAAAAAATCACGGCTATGGTCTGTCAACCATTCAAAGCCTGATTCTTTTTTAATCTTAAGACTCTCTAAGGCTTCTTTTCTAGCGTTAACTAGCTGATCGCCTTCATAATTTTTCTCAATTTTGTTCTCGTTGGTGGTGTTTAGTTTGTTCATTTTTAAAAAAGGTCGTCGCTAGTTATACTTTGTGTTCTTTTACTATAGTTGATGGAGCGTTTTACGAAGAAATCGCCATGTTTTGTCCCTATTATTTCATCATCAAACCATTCGGTTTCCGCAATAAGACTTTCGTCAATATCAAATATTTTATCTATGCCGATACTTTCAAGAGAGTTATTAAAACGATTCTTAACAAATTCGTTTACCACATTTTTTGGTAAGAAATCTAATTCGCCGTCTTCAAAAATCCAATCGATAACAGTGCTTTCAGAAGCAAAAGCATCTTTACACATTTGCTGTATCATGTTATGGTGATCAGCATCAAACCAATCTGGATTTTCATCTTTTATTATTCTTATCACATCAATTCCAAAATCTCCGTGAATCTGCTCTTCTTTTGAGGTCGCTTCCACTACATTCGAAATTCCTTTAAACATATTTTTATGTTTATTGAATGCCATGATAATTAAAAACTGCGAAAACAAAGAAACGTGTTCTATAAATAAAGAAAATAATAAAATAGATTCTGAAAATTCTCTATTATCATCGCTCTTCGCATTTTTCAAAGCTGTTTCTAAATATTGCACCCGTTTCATAATAACAGGTTTTTTCTTTAAGAGCTTAAATTCTTCATTTAATCCTAAAATCTCTAACAAATGTGAGTACGCATCTGCATGCCTTACTTCACTCTCTGCAAAAGTCGCCCCAACCGACCCAATTTCTGGTTTAGGCATTTTATGATAAATATCTCCCCAAAAACCTTTCACAGCAACCTCAATCTGAGAAATGGCTAACATGGCGTTTTTAAGTGCGTTACGCTCCACATTGGTTAAACCAGTTTTAAAATCTTGAATATCGCTAGTGAAATTAAACTCTGTATGAATCCAATATGAATGGCGAATCGCAGGAACATATTCATACAACTGTGGATATTCGTAAGGTTTTAAATTGATGCGTTTTTCGAAAATGTTCGACTTACGTTTTAAAGTTTGCTCGTTTCTGTATAAAATATACGATTTAGCAACATCAAAAAAACCAGCTTCCATTAATTTTGTTTCCACAAAATCTTGAACCTCTTCCACGGTAGGTAAATAATTTTGATCTTTAGCTTTACGCTCTAAAAGTCCATTATTTACATTTTGTGTAATACGTTCTGCATCTTCTATTGTGCCGTGATCTACAGCAGTCATTGCCTTTAAAATAGCATTTGTGATTTTGAGTAACTGAAAAGATTCTTTGGTAGAATCTCTCTTGATGAGGTGGGTGATTTCCATGTTCTTAAACAATTTTAAAAATGATGTATTCTTGCGAATTGTAAAGGTCATTATTTATTCGTTTTATTTTCCACTTAACCCAATTAGGTTTTCCACATCTTATCAACATTTTATGTATAACATTTTAATTACTTAGATATCAAATATTTACAAGACTAAAAAAACTATATAACAAAGTTTATGAAGCAATTTTACTTTTTTAATTTTGAAGTAGTTGATAAAAAAATAACGCGCTATTTGGGAAGCTAAATAGGTGAAAAAATTGGTTTATTAGTTTAGATATCATTGGTTAAAGGCAAAATTATAATCCTAAAATTTGTCTACCAACTGAGCCAAAAAGTTAAAAAAACGAATACATTATAAATTTTGTTTTGTTGAATAAAATGGAAGGCAAAAGAGTCTAAAATTGTCAGATTGAAAAATATGAAGCTATTTTGTTTTGCAAATTAGTCCTAAAATCAAAAAAAATAAAAAGTACTCTTTAAGAAGATGCGCTTAAGTAAAAGATAATATTTAAAAATAAACGCTAATCCTTCCTCCTAAACATTAATATCAATATTTTGCATAAAAAAAGCTCCTTGTTTCCAAGAAGCTTTCTCTTTAAGTACAGGCGGAGAGACTCGAACTCTCACACCTCGCGGCACTAGATCCTAAGTCTAGCGTGTCTACCAATTCCACCACGCCTGCCTACGGCAGGTAAACC
>JANQTG010000059.1:0-1248 GCA_030731855.1 Cellulophaga sp.
ATAATGTGATTTTTTTAGCAGGCCATTCATATCAAAACTTTTTTATTGAAGATAGACAAGTTGCTTTTAGAGGTTTTGCGAATAATAATATTGAACCCAAGTTTCAAGATCAGACCAGTACGAACACGAATCCAACATCAGTAAACTCACTTGCTGAAAAAAATGAGTTACAATCATTTTTTGGTAGAGTAAATTATGGCTACGACAATAAATACCTATTTACGGCTACTTTCCGTGCAGACGGTTCTTCCAAATTTGGAGACAATAATAAATATGGGTATTTCCCTTCCGTTGCCTTAGGATGGAATATAGGCAATGAAGATTTTATGGAGAATTCAGTTTTTAACAACTTAAAGTTCCGTGCTAGTTGGGGTCTTACCGGAAATCAAGAAATTCCATCTAAAATAACTAAAGCTAGCTTTTCTGAAGATAGATTAATCACAGGGGCTGGAAGTACCAATATTTATCCTATCGATGCAGATGGGAATACCATTGAAAGCTATCCATTCGGAATAACATTTACACGTTTAGCAAATCCTGATTTACAATGGGAAGTTTCAAGTCAAATTGATTTTGGAATTGATTTTGCGCTCCTTGATAACCGATTGTCAGGTACTTTAGATTATTTTAATAAGCGCTCGTCCAACATCTTATTAGAAGTAGTCCCTTCTGATCCAATTCAACCAACTTCATTATTTTGGACTAATATAGATGATATGGTCATCCAAAACAACGGAGTTGAATTAGCTTTGGACTATAATAGCGATACTCAAAAAACTTTTTCTTATAACATTGGAGGCAATGTTACCTTTATAAAAAATACGGTAAAGGATTCTCCCTTTTCTGTACTTACTACGGGAGCTGCACAAGGGGCAGGGCAGACAGGAGCAACGATTAATGGATACATTAACAATGAGCCTATTGGAGCATTCTATATGCTTCAATTTGATGGCATTGGCCCCGATGGACGAAACCAATTTGTAGACACTAATGGTGACGGTGCAATTTTGGACAATGATCGTACGGTTGTAGGTAGTGCCATTCCTAACCTTATTTATGCGTTTTATATGAACTTTAGACATAAAAATTTTGATTTAGGGGTAAACTTTAATGGCGTAGCAGGTAACGAGGTTTATAACCATACAACGATGTCTTTATTTAGTAAAGCACAACTTGGTAGATCCAATAACACTACAGATTTTGCCATACAGTTTCCAGAAGAGTCGTTAAGCAATTCTAATACCGTAT
>JANQTG010000059.1:1258-4117 GCA_030731855.1 Cellulophaga sp.
GGGGTACAACCTTAACCCCGAAGACATTAATTTGAGTAAACTATTTCAAAATATTCGTTTCTCATTAACAGGTCAAAATTTGTTTGTGATTACTGATTACTCAGGATTTGACCCTGAAGTAAATACCGGAAGCTCCTCTGGTGGAATACAAACCTTTGGTATCGATCGTTTTACGTATCCAAGAGCCAGAACCTTTTTATTTGGTCTTAATGTAGCATTTTAAAAAAAAACACTTAAAAATAATTTAATAAAAACTAAAATGAGAGATAAAAAAATTAATAAAACAGCTCTAATTATTGTATTTATAACGGCCTTCATAAGCTGTACAAACTTAGAGGAAAACGTACTTGATGAGTCGCTTACAGGTACTGGTCAGGCCGAAATTGTTAGTGGCTCTATCGCCCCCGTTTATGGTGGTTTTCGCCAAGTGTGGCTACACACTCGTAACTTTGGTCTTCAGGAGATTGCGTCGGACGAAGCTATTCTTCCTTTTCGTGGGGGTAGAGATTGGTTTGATGGCGGTAAGTTTATAGCTGTTCACCAACATTTAATGACACCTTCCAATAGCTTAGTGGGCGATACTTGGAATGATATTTCTTCCTCTATTTCAGAGGCAGTAATTGCTATAGATAGATTAAAGCCAGAAGTAGCTTCTGGAAACACTAGGGCGCAAGATGCACTTTACGAAATGATTGCTGCTAAAGCTTATCTTAATTTATTAATGCTTGACAATTGGGGTTTAGTTTTCAAAAAAGAGAGTCCCAATGAATTATCCGAAATTTTAAGAGCTCAACAGGCGGTCGATTATTTAGAAACTGAATTATTGTCAATCGTAGAGCTGATTAACAACAATAATGGTAAAGGTAGATTTAGTAAAGATGCTGTAAAGGCCTTACTTGCTCGCATTTATTTAAATGCCGCCGTATACCGAAATCCCTACGGTACACCTGATTTTACAGCAACCGATATGGATAAGGTTATACAATATACTAATGATATTATAAGTGGTACATATGCTTTGTCTCCTGAATATTTTGAATTGTTTAATGATAGCAATGATACAAATAGTGAAATTATCTTTTCCTTGGATCAAAGAGGTGTTTTAGAAAGCGAACACGGTCGATGGGCTTATTGGTCTATTTCAGGAGACCTAGTTCCAAGACCAGAATTTCCAAACACCAGAGGTACAGATGCCGCTGCACTTACGCCAGATTTTTACCAAACTTGGGTAGATGCCTATGGCAGTGTAGATCCTGCCGTGGCCGATGCGCGTTTTTTTCAAGAAAATACTATCATCCCAGAAAACCTGAGAAATTTATCAGGGATCAATCCAACAAACGATTCTGAAAATTTTTTCTGTGTAGAGGCTAAAAGTTTCCAAATCAATAGAGGCATACTACGAAACACTATTTGGGGACCTAGAAGAGATGCCAGTGGAAGTATTCTTACTTGCCCAGATGGAAAAATAAGGATATATCCTGTTATCAATAGAAGAACCACAGGTGCCAACTTGGCTTATGTCGATCATACCCTTAATATAGATTTCTCTGATGCGGGTAGCCTACACAATACCGGATATCGGTTTTCAAAATATCAATTTAGCAATACCGCGCCTAATTGTTGTGCATTTAGTAGCGTAGATATTGTTTTGTTGCGGTTAGGAGAAATTTATTTAATGAGAGCGGAGGCTAAGTTAAGAAAAGGAGATAATGCTGGAGCTTTAGCGGATGTAAATACATTGAGAACTTCAAGAAATGCTCGCCCATCTCAAACACCTGCTCCTTTGAATGTTATAAATCTTGATATACTCTTTCGTGAAAGTGGATTTGAATTATATTGGGAAGGACTTAGAAGAACCTACCAAATACGCTTTGGTAAATATGAAGATAGTTGGACAGGTAAGGATGATAGCGACGTTAACAAAAGATTGTTTCCTATTCCTCAACGAGCTATAGACGGATCTTCTAATCAACCAGGTTTTTTAGTGCAAAATCCTGGCTACTAAAAAATAAAATACATTAAAAAGGCAAGAATTTTATTTTCTTGCCTTTTTTTTAAATCATTTTTGAAAACTAAAAATAGCCATACCAAAATAGCGATTATTAATTAAGAAATTACCTTAACTATCCTAAAATTATGAAAACTTTCTATATAATTTTTTTACTTATTTCTTCTACATTATTTTTTAATAATGAACCAAAAAAAGCAAATATCCGTCTGAATCAAATTCAAGTTATTGGTAGTCATAATAGTTATAAAATTCGTATAGAAGAACCTTTAATGAATTATTTAATTAATTTAAATCCATCTTTAAGTGGTTTAGAGTATGAAAATATTTCATTAACAGAGCAGTTAAATTTAGGGCTTCGTAGTTTAGAGTTAGATGTCTTTAACGATCCCGAAGGGGGCTACTATTCTAATCCTACAGGCTTAGATATTGTTCGTGCTAGCGGAAACACACCTATTGCTTTTGATGAGGAAGAAAAACTGAAGGTACCAGGGCTCAAAGTTTTTCATATACAAGAAATCGATTTTAGAAGCCATCAATTACTGTTCAATGATGCTTTAAGCGAATTAAATGAATGGTCGAATATCCACAGCAATCATACCCCAATTATCATTACCATCAACACTAAAGATGGGAAGGTACTGCAGACGAGAGATCCTTTGGTCTTCGATGAAGATGCCCTCAAAAATTTAGATGACGAAATTAAAGCTGTTTTTCCCAATGAAAAGCTAATTACTCCAGATTTGGTAAGAGGTAGTAGAAGCAGTTTGGAAGAAGCTGTACTTAAAGACGGATGGCCAAAACTAGAAGACGTAAAAGGGAGGTTTTTGTTCGTCTTAGATGAAGGCGAT
>JANQTG010000059.1:4127-6021 GCA_030731855.1 Cellulophaga sp.
AAACTAAATTTATATTTAAATAATTTTCCTCAATTAAAGGGTGCTACCTTGTTTGTGAATCAAGAAGAAGGAAAGTCCGAAGCAGCATTCAGAATTATTAACGACCCCGTAAAGGATTTTGAAAAAATAAAAAATTTGGTAGCCCTTGGTTATTTGGTGCGTACTCGAGCCGACAGCAATACTCAAGAGGCACGAAATAACGATTATTCGCGATTTTTAAAGGCAAAGGCATCTGGCGCACAAATTATCACCACAGATTATTATAGGCCGAGTACACTTTTTAAGTCCAACTATAAAGTCAGTTTTGAAAATGAACAGTATGAAAGAATAAAAGACTACTAAAATATGAATAATAACGTTATATGTATTATTTCGATTTTCTTTTTATTAGGCTGTAAAACGGAATATGTATTAAAGAAAAATGAAATTAAAATAGCTTTTATGGCTGATATTCATTTTTCAGACGTTTATCCAAATATTAAAGACAATAGCCTGAATAGTTTACCAAGTATTGAGGAAAATAATCCAGTGCTGATTAGAACTATGAAGTCACAAGTGCATTCCACACGCTTGTTTAATGAAAACTATTTTGCCCTAATTGCTGCGCTAGATGACGCTGTAAACCGAGGAATAAAAATAATTGCTTTACCTGGAGATTTTAGTGATGATGGTCAAGCATTACATATCAAAGGTTTAAATACAATATTGAATACCTACAGAGAAAAATATGGAATTTCCTTTTTCATGATTAATGGTAATCATGATCCTACACATCCCTTCGGTAATGAAGGAAATAAGGTCGATTTTTTGGGAAAAAACGGAAAAGCCAAACGTGCAATAAGTTTAAAAGAAGCACATACTTCAGATTTAGAAAAAGAAAACAACACACTAATTATAGAGGATTTAAACGAATGGGGATATGAAGAAATTGTTAATGAGCTGAGTGATCATGGATTCTCGCCAAATAAATCATACAAATACTGGGCGACTCCTTTTTCGAACTACAATTACAAAAACTATAATTATAGAAAAGCCTCGAAAGCTTCCAAAATAAACCAAAGGACATTTTACACTAATGAAAATGCTACCATTTTGCCTGACGTTAGTTATCTTGTAGAACCTGTAGAGGGTTTATGGTTATTAGCTTTAGATGCTAATGTATTTATTCCAAATGAAAATAGCACAAGTTTTACCAACTCAGGTGTTGGATACAATGAGGTACTCAAACATAAAAGATATTTAATTGATTGGACCCAAAAAATAGTAGAAGATGCAAATAGGTTTAAAAAAACTTTAATTGCCTTTAGTCATTATCCAATGATAGAATTTAATGATGGAGCCTCCGATGATATGAAAACTCTTTTTGGAATGAATACGTTTCAAGCTCATAGAATACCTGATGAATTAGTAGGCGAAACTTTTGCGGATATAGGTTTAAAAATTCACGTAGGGGGGCATATGCATTTGAATGATACTGGGGTAATTATAAGTGAAAAAGGAAATACTTTAGTAAATATACAAACCCCTTCTTTAGGGTCTTATATACCAGCTTATAAAATTATTAATATAAACAACCATAATCTGTTGGAAGTACAAACAGCAGTGTTAGACACCGTTTTTGCTTTTGAATCCTTCTTCAATCTCTATAAAAAAGAACATTATTTTTTAGAAGCAAATAAAGAAAATAATTTATTGGATAAAGATATTTTACTATCAAAAAATTATTTAGAATACACGGAATGGCATTTAAAGGAATTAATTAGATTACGTTTTTTACCAACAGAATGGTCATTTTCATTTGCTAAAGAATTACAAAAAGCGACAGGTAAAGAGTTATTAAGTCGCTCTAAAGTAACACCAACTCAAGATGAATTAAAAAAATTAATACAAGATA
>JANQTG010000060.1 GCA_030731855.1 Cellulophaga sp.
TTGAATCAGGCTACATTTTAGGAATTGGTTTCATTTAATACCCAATGCTCTTTTATAATCGCGTCTAATTTATCAAATAATTCCTTCTTGGGCATTGATAAATCTATAATATCTAATTGATGTAAAGAATCTTTAAGCCACCAGGAATACCTTTCATGACCACAGATTACAGTTTTAATGCCTAATTCTAAAAAGGGTATGAGCTTTTGCAAACCTCTTATATCATAAATAAAAATTATAGCTAGTTTAACCTCTTGATTATTAACAAGATTACGTAAGCTATTGCAATTAAAAAATGATAAGAAAACTATGTTTTTAGATTCTTTTTTAGAATAATAAGTTTTAACATAGGCAGTATGTGCCGACGTTTCATCTACTAATAAAACTTTGAGGTTTTTATTATCTATGGTTGCTTTATTTTTCATACTACTTCAAATTTCAAATAACACTGTTAGAAATGGTGAATTAAATATTCATGTTATTTTTAAACTAATTACCGAGTTTAGATTAATATCCTCTAAAACTTGCTCCCTTGATTATTTATTAGATTTATATAGAAAAAACAAGGAATTGAAGCCGTTTATTATTTTAAAGTCATACCTGCATTAACACCGGTATTTCGTATAAAATCAAAACTAAAGGATCAAATTAACATACTATTTTTTTGACAATTGACCCCTACAAATTAAACTTGTGTCAATTAATAAAAAATAAGTTTTTACACTTAACAGGATTTTTTTCTTCGTACCAGTAGCAATGAATCTGCGCTCTACCCTAAATAATTTATAGATACCAAAACATCTTTTGTGGATTATTCTAATTTAAAAGATCATCCACGCAACCGACATGTCCATATACTTACCAAGTCTGTATTATTGTTCTGTTTTGAGGATATATACTATTACTAAAATTAAAAAAAAAATAGACGCTATTGCACCAATGATGGACAACATAAATCACTGTTTAATGTATTATGCTCACAAATATACTGGCTCATTAATATACTTTTCTAACTATGTAATAACTGGATTTATTTGCAAATAACTAGATGTATTTACACCATAATCGTGTATACTTAACACCCTGGACTTCCTATTAAAATTCATTCTAAACTCGATGGTTAAAATAGAGATGAAATAAAACTTTAAAATAGTCTTTATCCTTTAACTTAAAATGGTTGAAAAAATAGGTCAATTAGGAAATACAACTAAAACTAGTTCCGTAGGCATAGGATGTTTTCTTTATTTATTTCTGATATAAATTGAGAATCAATGAATTTTGAATTTCTTTTGTTTACCGATAACGTAAAATTTCACTAAAGAATATTTTTTTTAAAATTACTGGTAACTTGTAAATAACGAACATAAATTAATAATGAATAACAATAAAAATGTAGTTTAAAATTAGTACCATATTTATTGGATAGTCCAATTTGTCTAAAAAAAAATGTACTTACTCCTTATTTAACTCCGGAGTAAAACAAACTTATTATGCTGATGAATAACTAAAATTCTTTAATCATTAAAAAAATATTCGGCCATCCTTAAAATTATTTGTAGTGCTACTTAAGCATTACTTATTAGAAAAACTTTTCGTTTTAAAATTCATCTTTAAAAACAGCAACAATTTAAAAAAGTACGGAGTATCCCTAAATTTTGATATTTCTAGAGTGTTTTTTTGACCTTATTTATATCCAAATTAACCGATTGTTATAGTATGATTCACAGTTATACAATCCCTTTTTATTAGCATCCTGATTATTGGAACTTACAATAAAACTATCTTTCTGAGAGACTAAAAAAAGTCTAAATCTTACGTCATAGATAGGTAAAATGCTTTAACAAAATAAAAAAAGGTGAATATTCTAATAATCGATTCAGATCTTTGGTCTCAAAAAAAACTAACATATCTTTTAAAAATGCATAAGGCAAATATTCATATCCCTAAAAGCATTAAAAATAGTGAAGGAATAAAGAATGATATTCTAAGTAAAAAAATTGACATCGTATTTGCCGAAATACATTTCGACAGCAATGATATTTTTGATTTAATAAAGGGAATTAACACTAATATTCCATTATTTATAATTTTGACGGATACTGACAAATATGCCCTTAAAGCTATTAAATATGAAATTTTTGACTATATTTTAAAACCAATCGACCAAACTATATTGAGTAATACTCTAGATAAAGCAAAAATTCGTTTGAACTATAGGAAAGCTTTACAAATAAATGATAATCCAATTAAAAATAGAAACTTGGTAATGGGTATACCTAGTGACACTGAAATTACCATTATTTTTTTTGCAGAAATTAAATTCTTAAAATCTAATAAAAATGGAACCATTTTTCACCTTGGAAGTAATACAATCATGAATTCACCTTTAAGCATAGATACTTATGAAAAGATTTTAAACGATACTCTATTTTTACGTGTACATCAATCCTATATTGTAAATATTTTCAATATAGAAAGTATAGTAGTTAATAGAGGTAGATACGATTTTTTAATAACGTGTAATAATATCACCATCCCTATAAATCAGAAATACGCAAAAGTGCTATTTAATTTTATAAAAAATAAAATATATATTTAGTACTGAACTCGTTTAAGAAATTTAATCGAGTCACTAGCTATCTAATATCGAGTTCGTATAAAAAGCTTGGGTCATGATCCACGCTTTTTATACGATCATAATTTATGTTATATTCCCTTCTAAACTTTGATTTTTAAAAACTTAGTTACAGAATCTTGCTTTCTTTTTGCTATCGGAATAACATTTTTGCTTTTGTACAATTCAACAAAATATCCATCTGTCTTCTGAATACTTTTAACATACCCCATATTAACAATATAGGAATGATGAACCCTTAGAAAATCTTCTTTTGGAAGAATTTTATCGTACTCGCCCAAATTTTTAGAAGCTGTTTTTTTTGATCCATCTAACATATGAAAATGCGTATAACGACCATCAGCTTGAATATAGATAATTGCATCAATATTAATCACCTCAATTTTATTAACAGAAGCAATACCTAACATTCTATTTTCTGTTTTATTCGTCAAAAGCAACTTATTATTGGCTTCTATAACCGTTTGTCTTTTTTTTAGTTTATTTATCGCCAAAGTAAGGCTTTCTATAGTCACGGGTTTTAAAATATAGTCAACTACTTCCTTAGAAATAGCTTCTAATGCAAAATTATGGTGTGATGTTGTTAATATAATATTTCTTTCAAAAGTATTTTCTAATTGATTAATTAAGTTAAAAATTGTTTCATTACCCAATTGGATATCGGCTAAAATAAAATCGGGATTTAGTACATTTATTAAATCTACACCTTCTTTTATGTTAGAAACAGCACCCAATACTTCAACGTATGGGAAGTATATTTTCAACAAATTTTCAAGAGTTAATTTAGACCATTCATCATCTTCAATAATTATTACCGTCATTTTCAATTACCGCTTTTAAAATTATAAATTTTAATATATTATGAATCAGATATAGTTACCTTTGTCGCTATACTCACTCAAAACTTTCAATAGTTACGTCTTCTGTCATGGAGAGGTATTTGCCATTTTCGTCTAAAATAGGTTTATAAATAGACTATTTAGCCAAAAAAAATGGGGTTAGTACCTTCCCTCCTTATTCACTTTTAGTTTGAGAAATAGCATTAGAACATCTTTATTTTAACTGCTCTGCAAAGTTAAATTTATACGTAAAGTTGATCACAATTCGACTGAGGAGCAGGCTTCTTTAATACTATTTTATTTCGGTCTTAAAACAATTTCATCAGATGAAAAGTAGGACTATGATAAGAGGCATAAGAAGGTACTATACGAATTAAAAAATGTAGTCCTAAAATCCGCTTTATTAAACCTGTTGCGTTCTGTGATCATAATGTTTAATATTCTTTACCTATTTTTTATGTTATGAAATCAGTTTTTAATAAATGTAACTTTATCAAATACTGGGATATCTAAATTTTAGCCTCTATATTTTAATAAATTATTAAGACGATTTTAACAATAATAAAAATAGTCTGAATTAAAATTATTAGAAAGTTGAAATGTATACATAAGTGATTTTTTTTGATTGAAAACGCTTTTTTTTAGTTCGTATAGACTTGAATCTATTTTTCTAAAAATAGTTGGTTTAGGTAAGATAACTATCCCCATATAAGTCACATAAAAACTAAAGATAATAGGTTGTTATGTCGTAATAGGACTTTCGAGTAAAAGAAAAAAATAGTCTATTCTGGTCATAGCTTATAACCTGAGATCGAAGTAAGGAAAGTAATTTTAAACACCGAAGAAAAAGAATATTTCGTAGATTAAAGTAGTGCAAATCCATATACTATAAAATATTCTGGTTATAATTTCAAAAGATAAAATCACTGATTTTTTTGTTTATCGATGATTTTTGTCTTGTATTTTAGCTTGGGCTTGAAGAAAGCCAACTTTCTATTGGAAGAAAGTGGACTATGAACTACCCGTTAAAATATTTGGTGAAACTACCAATTCTATTGTAGGCAACACTGGTCAAAATTATTTTTAGCCCTATAAAACCAAGTTAAAAAATAGCCTTTTAAGTCACCCCACTTACCAATAGTACAAAAAAATTTGAGGATTAAATTAAAGAAAATCAATAAAGTAAAATGATAACATCTTAGCATTTATCAATTCAATTTATCAACTATCTTCCAATTCTCTCAAATACTACTTTATACCAAGAAACAAATTAATTACTATTTATTTTTACCCACCTATATAAACATTAACTAAAACAGCTAATTACTGATTCTAAAAATTATTCATGATGAAAGATTTTCTAAAAAATGTTTTTAATCTTATGGTTCAGAACCAAATAATAGTAATTTGTTGTTTGTTATTCTTAATAATACTCTTAAATAGGAGGACTTATCTTAAAAATAAAAAAAAACCGCCTTACAAATTCTATAAAATTCCTCGAAAAACTTATAAAATCAAATGAACTTTTTAAAGTGATCTAAAACTAGAATTATACTTCTTTGCAAACTGGCAGGAAATCTGAAATTGTAAGAGCAGCGCCTATAAGTTATAAAATTTTCATTTTATTCTCTAAACTGTTTAGTACTTATACCATGACAAAGCATGAATTCGTTTACTAATTAATACCCGCAATCTAAAGGTGCGTAAAGAAAATTTTCTTACTTCTGGAATCAGAGCCTCAATATCGGTAACTCCCACTTTGATTAACCCTGAAAGGATTTTGAACCACGTCTCTTCTTTCTACAAAGCCTTAATTTTTATAGGTTATCCTAAAATTATAAATTTTATCTCACTCCGTAAGCCCAGTTATCAAAATAACTTCTGTTGAATTAGAAAAATACAACTATCTGTTAGTACCTGACAGCTTATTGGTATAGAACCAATATATCGAAAAACATCAAAGTAAATTTTATTTTAACGATACATACGCTTTATGAAATAGTATTAATTATACCCTCCCTTTAAGTTAACCAATTGTTTTGCAAACCCCTGTTTTTCTAAAATTTCAATCGCTAATTTACTACGTACTCCAGATTTACAAAATACTAAAAGGTTTTTGTTTATCGGCAATTCTTGACATCGATGCGCCAATTCATTTAATGGAATGTGAATACTACGAATATAAGCAGATTCACTTCGTTCAGTTTCAGTTCTAACATCAAGCAGGTTAAAATTTAAAGGTTGTGCTAGATATTCCTGAAAACTAATTTCTTCCATAGCTTTAGGAACCCCACAAAGCGATAAATAATCATCTTCTAATGATTTTATAGAAATGGAAGGGTTTCTCTTAAAATTATATACACCTTGTTTCAAGGACAGTGCATGGAATGTGACTAATTTACCTGACAAGACCTCTCCAATACAACAAACTATTTTCAAT
>JANQTG010000061.1 GCA_030731855.1 Cellulophaga sp.
TAGATCTTGAAGGAGAACCAATCATAGAAGCAGATGCTAATTATGTGGTAAATACTCAAAGAGGCACAAATTTAGAAAAAAGAGGCGTTAAAATTCAGACTTCGGAGCATGTACTTGCGGCTTTAGTCGGACTTGAAATTGATAACGTTTTAATAGAGTTAGATAGCCCAGAACCGCCCATAATGGATGGTTCTTCTAAGTTTTTTGTCGAGGCACTTGAAAAAGCCGGAATTGTTGAACAAGCCGTAGATCGGGACGTTTATGTTGTGAAAGAAGTAATTTCTTTTAAAGATGAAGCAACGGGTAGTGAAATCACTATAATTCCTTCGGATGATTATCAGGTGACCACCATGGTCGATTTTGGCACAAAAGTATTAGGGACTCAAAATGCTACTTTAGAACGTTTGTCTGATTTTAAGAGCGAAATATCGTGTGCCCGAACTTTTAGTTTTTTACACGAGCTAGAAATGCTTTTAGAAAACGGGTTAATCAAAGGAGGTGATTTAAATAATGCTATTGTTTATGTAGATAAAGAAATCTCCAAAGAAACGATGGTGAAGCTAGAAAAAGCTTTCAATAAAAAGAAATTATCAATAAAACCAAACGGAATTCTTGATAATTTAACCTTGCATCACCCCAATGAAGCAGCGCGTCATAAATTGTTAGATGTTATTGGCGATTTAGCTTTAGCAGGTTCTCGTATTCAGGGAAAAGTAATAGCGAATAAGCCAGGGCATTTTGTCAACACTCAATTTGCTAAAAAATTATCTAAAATTATAAAGTTCGAAAAACGGAATAAAGTTCCTCAATACGATTTGAACCAACCACCATTAATGGATATTCATCAAATAATGGATGTTTTACCACATAGACCTCCATTTTTATTGCTCGATCGTATTATAGAACTTTCTGATACGCACGTCGTAGGGATGAAAAATGTCACCATGAATGAAGGTTTTTTCATAGGTCACTTTCCTGGTGCACCAGTAATGCCAGGCGTTTTACAAGTAGAAGCCATGGCACAAACAGGCGGAATTTTAGTATTAAGTACCGTACCAGATCCAGAAAATTACTTAACGTTTTTTATGAAAATGGATAATGTAAAGTTCAAACAAAAAGTACTACCAGGCGATACCTTAATATTTCATTGTAGTCTAATAACTCCTATTCGTAGAGGTATTTGTCATATGCAAGCCTACGCGTACGCAAACAATAAGCTAGTCTGTGAAGCAGAATTAATGGCGCAAATAGTAAAAACAAAATAAGATGAATCAACCTTTAGCCTATATTCACCCTGGTGCAAAAATTGCAAAAAACGTAGTCGTAGAGCCCTTTACCACCATTCACAATAATGTAGTTATTGGCGATGGCACATGGATTGGTTCAAACGTTACCATTATGGAGGGCGCTAGAATTGGTAAAAATTGTAATATTTTCCCAGGAGCCGTAATTTCTGCACCTCCACAAGATTTGAAATACGAGGGCGAGGAAACTACGGTAATTATCGGCGATAACACAACAATTAGAGAGTGCGCTACCATCCACAAAGGAACATCAGACCGTATGAAAACGGTTATTGGTAAAAATTGTTTAATTATGGCCTATTGCCATGTTGCTCACGATTGTTTGGTAGGCGATAATTGTATTTTTTCTAATAATTCTACTTTAGCAGGTCATGTAACTATCGGTGACAACGTTATTTTAGCGGGTTTAGTGGCAGTACATCAATTTGTGTCTATCGGGCAACATGCTTTTGTTACAGGCGGTTCTTTAGTTCGTAAAGATGTTCCGCCGTATGTAAAAGCAGCACGTGAGCCACTTTCGTATGTAGGGATAAATTCTGTTGGATTAAGAAGACGTGGATTTACCTCAGAAAAAATAAAAGAAGTTCAGAATATTTATAGAATTCTGTATCAAAAAAATTATAACAATTCCCAAGCAGTACAAATTATAGAGGCTGAAATGGAGGCAACTCCCGAACGCGACGAAATACTTCAGTTCATAAGAGACTCACAACGTGGAATTATGAAAGGCTATTTTAGCACTAATTAAAATAATTGGAAATTGAAAATGAATAATTAAAAATGTGAGGGTTGAATAAGTGTTTATGTGTTTAGGAGTTTAGTTATAAGAGTTTATTAACAATCAACCGACAATGATTTAAATCGTTTTTAATTTTCAACTTATAATTTTCAATTTTTTAAACTTAAACAAAAAACCAACAACTGACAACCATCAACAAACAACTAAATTATGGCATCAACATCAGATATTAGAAAAGGATTATGTATTCGTTATAATAACGATATTTTTAAAATTATAGAGTTTTTACATGTTAAACCAGGTAAAGGTCCTGCTTTTGTTCGTACAAAATTAAAGAGTGTTACTACAGGTAGAGTATTAGATAATACTTTTTCTGGAGGAAGTAAAATTGAAGATGTTCGTGTAGAAACACGTTCGTATCAATATTTATACCCAGAAGGCGATACCTATCACTTTATGAATACCGACGATTACAACCAAATAACATTACCAGAAAGTGCTTTAGATGCTCCAAACTTATTAAAAGAAGGTACTATAGTTACCATTCTTTTTAATACCGAAGATGCGATGCCCTTATCTGTAGATATGCCTGCAAGTATTGTTTTAGAAGTTACGTATACAGAACCAGGCGTAAAAGGCAATACCGCAACAAATGCCACAAAACCTGCAAAAGTAGAAACTGGTGCTGAGGTAAATGTTCCCCTTTTTATAAATGAAGGCGATAAAATTAAAATTGATACTTCTTCTGGTTCTTATATGGAACGAGTGAAGGAATAGGCCAAGCCCCCTAACCCCTGCCTGTCCGGCAGGCAGGCCCAAAGGGGGAATTTAAATATATACTGTGAAAACCTGCCCATCCGGTAGGCGGGTTTGATGATGTTTTTACCTTTTCAATGAAGTGATTATTACTGGTGACTGAGCGGAGTCGAAGTCTAACCCCATTTATAGATTTAGCAAATGTTGCTATGGCTACAACAAATAGCTATAATTTATTAGATTTTAAGCTTTAGTTAATTTGAAAATATATTGACAAATTTAGTCCGTATTTAATTTAAAAATTAAAAGTGAAAAAAATTATTATTTTAGTGTTAACCATAATTTCTTCTTGTACAAGTTTAAAAGAATTTCCAAAAGAACAGTATTACTCGTTTATTTATAATTTTGATAGAACATTTAAAAATGACTCAGTTTATTTCCATTTAAAAAACCCCTTAATGTGTCCTATAAACATCCAATTACCAAAAGATTCTTTAAACTCTAATTTAGATATTCTATTTGGAAAAATAACCTTATGTAAATTACAAGACACCATAATTAATATTAGTTTCCCAAATTTTAGCACCACTTCTAAAGAAAAATATATTGTTAAGTATGGGGACCCAAAACGTGAAATAACAAAAAATAAGATAGGATTACCATTTCCAAAAGGAAGGAAATATAAAATAATTCAAGGGTTTAATGGAAAGTTTTCCCACAATTCAGCTACTAGCAAAAATGCGATCGATTTTAGTCTTAAAATCGGAGACACAATAGCAAGTGTTGACGATGGTTATGTTGTTGGTTTAATTGAAAAATATAAAGAATTCGGAACAAGTAAAGAGTGGAAAGAAATTGATAAAAGCAACTATATCACTATTTATCATCCTCAAAGTGGATTATACTCTCAATATGTGCATTTAAATTATAATGGAGCTATAATTGAACTTGGGGATTATATTCAAAAAGGTCAACCAATTGGAATTAGTGGAATGACTGGTTATACAACAGTTGAACATTTACATTTTAATGTTAAAATTCCAACTGATAGATATGGTTTAATATCAACTGAATATGAATTTGAAAATGGAATCAAAGCTGATAAATTAAAAAAAGGTGATGTAGTAAAAAATATTACACAATAAGAGTTATAAAAATATTGTACGTCTTTGATGGCAGAATGGTTAAGACATTTACTTAATTTATGACCTTCCAAAAAAGACGAAACTAAAAAAGAATAGAATTTAGGTTTTTATTTACTGGTAGTGAGTACTTAGAAATAATATATTTTTAGTTTATAATTTCAATAGTTAAAATTTGTGGAGAGCCCGTCCGGCCGTTAAAATCCAATCATCTAATAATCTAATAATCCAATAATCCAAACATGAAATTCCCAATCCCACATACTTTAGAACAAATTGCAAGTATTATTCAATCAGAATACATAGGTAAGGCTGATTTTCAGGTACTAGGAATGAATGAAATTCATGTAGTGGAGGCAGGAGATATTGTTTTTGTTGATCATCCAAAATACTACGATAAAGCCTTAAATTCGAAAGCAACCACCATTTTAATCAATAAAAAAGTAGCTTGTCCAGAAGGGAAAGCTTTATTAATTTCTGATGATCCCTTTAGAGATTTTAACAAATTAACAAACTTCTTTAAGCCTTTTGAAAAGTCAAATCAAAACATAGCAACATCCGCTACAATAGGGAAGAACACAATAATTCAACCAGGCGGTTTTATTGGGAACAATGTGGTTATTGGTAATGATTGCTTGATTCATGCAAACGTTTCAATTTATGACAATTGTATTATTGGTAACCATGTTACTATTCACGCAGGTACGGTCTTAGGTTCTGATGCTTTCTATTATAAAAATCGTCTAGAAGGTTTCGATAAATTAGTTTCAGGCGGTAGAGTAGTAATTGAAGATTATGTAGATATAGGCGCATTATGTACCATAGACAAAGGCGTTACAGGCGATACAACGATTAAAAGAGGCACAAAAATAGACAATCAAGTGCAGATAGGTCATGATACAGTAATCGGGAATAAATGTTTAATCGCCTCGCAAACTGGTATTGCAGGCTGTGTGGTCATTGAAGATGAGGTTACCTTGTGGGGTCAAGTTGGTGTCACTAGTGCCATTACTATTGGTAAAAAAGCAGTAGTGCTGGCGCAATCTGGAATATCAAAATCTTTAGAAGGCGGAAAAACCTATTTTGGGAGTCCCGCAGAAGAGGCTAGAGAAAAATTAAAGCAACTAGCCAACGTTAAAAGGATACCCGAAATATTAAAAAAAATAGAACAATAATTCCTATCATAGTTAAAGTGCTGTTTTTTAAATTATTACATATTTTTATAGTGTGTAATACTTCACTTTTTAACTATTTTACTTTTTAACATTAAATTTTAGAATAAAATCAATCACAAATAAGCATCAAAAATACTTTAGTAATTGTTTTCAATGCTATATTTTTGCAAAGCAATAATTAATACAAATATAACATGAGTGTTTTAGTCAATAAAGATTCCAAAATAATTGTACAAGGTTTTACAGGGAGTGAAGGTACTTTTCATGCAGAACAAATGATCGAGTACGGTACTAACGTAGTAGGCGGTGTAACTCCAGGTAAAGGTGGACAAGAACATTTAGGAAGACCAGTTTTTAATACAGTTTTAGATGCTGTTGAAAAAGTAGGTGCAGACACTACAATTATATTTGTACCACCGGCTTTTGCCGCTGATGCCATTATGGAGGCTGCCAATGCAGGTATTAAAGTTATTATTACCATCACAGAAGGTATTCCTGTAGCTGATATGGTAAAAGTAGCGAACTATATTAAAGGTATGGACTGTCGTTTAATAGGTCCTAACTGTCCGGGTGTAATAACTCCAGGTGAGGCTAAAGTTGGTATTATGCCAGGTTTTGTTTTCAAAAAAGGAACAGTAGGTATTGTTTCTAAATCAGGAACCTTAACGTATGAAGCTGCGGATCAAGTGGTTCGTCAAGGTTTAGGAATTACTACAGCTATTGGTATTGGTGGAGACCCGATTATTGGAACTACTACTAAAGAAGCTGTTGAATTATTAATCAACGATCCAGAAA
>JANQTG010000062.1:0-2445 GCA_030731855.1 Cellulophaga sp.
TAGATGGTTAGATGGTTAGATGGTTAGATGGTTAGATGGTTAGATGGTTAGATGGAAAATAAAATATTTAGATGATAATACAAAATATTTTAGGTTTACTCTGGTATAAAATATAATCTAAAATTATGGACTCTAAAATAAAAAAAGCACCCTAACTAAAATTAGCTAGGGTGCTTTATTAAACATTTTAGTAAAAATCCCGACATGCGTCGGGATAAGCGATTCACACATTTTTTTTCAAAAAAAATGGTTCTCTGCTTACTTTACTTCTTCGAAATCTACGTCTTCTACGTTATCCGCTTCTGCAGAGTTCGCACCAGCATCAGCAGTATCAGCTCCTGGAGCTGCTCCACCTTGTTGACCTTCAGCTTGCGCCTTATACATTTCTTCAGAAGCTACTTTCCAAGCTTCATTTATTTTATCTAAAGCAGGTGTAATTAGAGCTAAATCTTTAGACTCATACCCTTTTTTCAATTCTACTAAAGCTTCTTCGATTGGTTTTTTCTTATCGTCAGATAATTTATCGCCAAACTCCGTTAACTGCTTTTCTGTTTGGAAAATCATTCCATCAGCTTCATTTAATTTATCAGCAGTCTCCTTTAGTTTTTTATCAGATTCAGCATTAGCTTCTGCTTCTGCTTTCATTTTCTTGATTTCTTCTTCCGTTAATCCTGAAGAAGCTTCAATTCTGATATCTTGCGTTTTATTGGTAGCCTTATCGGTTGCAGAAACCTTGATGATACCATTGGCATCAATATCAAAAGTTACTTCAATCTGTGGCGTTCCTCTTTGTGCTGGTGGAATTCCGTCTAAATGGAAACGTCCGATATTCTTGTTATCCGCAGCCATTGGTCTTTCTCCTTGTAATACATGGATTTCGACTGAAGGCTGATTGTCAGCTGCTGTGGAGAATACTTGAGATTTCTTTGTAGGAATCGTAGTATTTGCTTCAATTAGCTTTGTCATTACACCACCCATAGTTTCGATACCTAAAGATAATGGTGTAACATCTAACAACAATACATCTTTTACATCACCCGTTAAAACACCACCTTGAATGGCAGCACCTACTGCTACAACTTCATCTGGGTTTACTCCTTTTGATGGTTTTTTTCCGAAGAATTTCTCAACAGCTTCTTGTACCGCAGGAATTCTTGTAGAACCACCCACTAAAATAATTTCATCAATATCGCTCTTAGATAAACCTGCTGCTTTTAATGCTGTAGCACAAGGCTCTATAGTTCTTTTTACTAAATCATCAATTAATTGATTAAATTTAGCTAAGGTCAATGTACGTACCAAATGCTTTGGTCCACTAGCTGTAGCTGTTACATAAGGTAAGTTAATTTCTGTTTGTGCAGAAGATGACAACTCAATCTTGGCTTTTTCAGCAGCTTCACGTAAACGTTGTAATGCCATGGCATCATCACGTAAATCTATGCTTTCATCTTTCTTAAATTCGTCTGCTAACCAATCGATTATTTTTTGATCGACATCATCACCACCTAAATGCGTGTCACCGTCTGTTGATAATACTTCAAAAACGCCGTCTCCTAATTCTAAGATAGACACATCATGCGTACCACCACCAAAATCAAACACCACAATTTTTTGATCGGTATTTTTCTTATCCATCCCGTAAGCTAATGACGCTGCGGTTGGTTCATTGATAATACGTTCTACCGTTAAACCTGCAATTTCGCCCGCTTCTTTCGTTGCTTGTCTTTGTGCATCATTAAAGTAAGCAGGAACTGTGATTACCGCTCTTGTTACCGTCTGACCTAAATAATCTTCTGCTGTTTTCTTCATTTTTTGAAGAATCATAGCTGATAATTCTTGCGGGGTATACAAACGACCGTCAATATCAACTCTTGGCGTATCATTATCCCCTTTAACTACTTTATAAGGTACTCTCTTAGCTTCTGCACTAGATTCTGAGAATTTATTCCCCATAAAACGCTTAATTGAATAAATCGTTTTTGTTGGGTTCGTTACCGCTTGTCGTTTTGCTGGATCACCAACTTTAATTTCGCCACCTTCTACGAAAGCGATAACTGATGGTGTTGTTCTTTTTCCTTCTGCATTTGGGATAACTACTGCTTCATTACCTTCCATTACAGAAACGCAAGAGTTTGTAGTTCCTAAATCTATTCCTATAATTTTACTCATTTTACTATATGTATTTAATTATTAGTCTATTTTTTACAATTCTCTAATAGACAAACAATATGCCAAGAGAAAAAAACTGACAGGTTGTCATTAATAAATAAGTGAACTAGTTAGCTAGTGGATTAGTGAGGTAGTTTTGAATGGTTCGATTGTTGGATTGTTGGAAAGTGAATGTATTACAATCCTCTCTTAATCCCTCCAAAGGAGGGAAACTGCTTTTTCTTATTATTCAAAATTTTTGTATTAATAGTTTTTGACACGAATGGCACCAATTTT
>JANQTG010000062.1:2545-5905 GCA_030731855.1 Cellulophaga sp.
AAGCAGCTCCTTCCACTGTGTGGTATAACGCGGACTACGTTCTTCTTTTATTAATTCCCATTCTTTGATACGTGTGCCTACTAAACCAGAACAAACTTTTGATTTTCCAAACTTTAAATTCAGACTATCAACCACTTTATTTAAGTTGTTTTTTGATGTTGACGGAAGCTCAAATAAATTGCCTTGAACATAGTCCTCTGGAATAATACCTATTAAATTCACGCCTACTTTTTTATAGCGATAACCTTTCTTATAAATATGACGCAAGGCTTTTTTAGCTTCTGTTATTAATATAAAGGTATTGTTAGTAGGTACCGATAGGTTTACCGTAATACTATTCGAATATTGCTGGTCTCGGTTGCTAAAATGATTGGTAGTTAGAAAAACGTGAATGGCACTTGCACACGACTTTTGAGCACGCAGTACCTCGGTAACTTCACTCACATAATACGAACATGCTTCTTCGATAATATCTAAATTTTCTAATTTTTTCCCGAAGGATTTTGCCGTACCAATAGCTTTTTTCTTTTTAGGTAAAAGAATTAATTCCATAGCTGTTTCTCCATTCAATTCACGCCAGGTGCGTTCCCCGACTACGGTCATTTCTTTACGAACCCAAGCCAGGGGTTTTTGTGTAAAATCATAGGCTGTAGAAACTCCAATTTTTAGTAGTTTTTCATTATGTTTTCTGCCAATTCCCCAAACATCTTTAACAGCACACCATTTTAAAGCGAAAATTCGCTCTTCTTCTGTGCCAATAATACAAACATGATTTTTAGCGGGTATTTTTTTTGACATTTTATTGGCTAATTTCGAAAGTACTTTTGTCTTAGCAATTCCTACACCAACAGGCAATCCGGTATACCTAAAAATAGTATCTTTTATTTGATGTCCGTAAGCTTCTAATCGGTTTTCAGGTATGTGACTCAAATCTATGAACGATTCATCAATACTATAAACTTCTACACTTGGAGAAAATAGATGTAAAATATTAACCACCCGTTGTGACATTTCACCGTATAAGCTGTAGTTCGATGAAAAAAAAACAACATTATTTTCTATCAACTGCTTTTTGATTTTAAAAACAGGCTCGAACATAGGGATGGCTGTTAAAGCTTTCGCCTCTTTATTAGCAGCGATAATACAGCCATCGTTATTGCTTAATACAACTACAGGTTTTCCTGCCAAATCAGGTCTAAAAACCTGTTCGCACGAAGCATAAAAACTATTACAATCTACTAAAGCTATCATTTGCATGCATGTATGACATAAGTAATTACGCCCCATAACTCAAAAGAAACCTTATGTGCTTTAGACGGAATATATATCACTTTAAATTCTCCTTCCATAATAACCATGGCTAGTCTATTTTCTTTAGGATAAAGTGAACGGTCTATGAGCAACACATCATCTTTGAAAATATTAAATTCTGATAGAGAATCACTGGCAACTCGTACGTAA
Organism: Cellulophaga sp.; assembly: GCA_030731855.1. Classification (GTDB taxonomy): domain Bacteria; phylum Bacteroidota; class Bacteroidia; order Flavobacteriales; family Flavobacteriaceae; genus Cellulophaga. The sequence continues at coordinate 4,007 of JANQTG010000062.1, forward strand.
AAGGTAGCATCAGAATTCGTAATTAATTCTTGTTCCAAACTGATAGAAGGCTCTAAATAATGCGTAGCAGGACTCGGAAAACCGGTCTGTTTTGATACCTCGGGCTGGTGCCGCTTTGTTACCTTTTGTACTTTACCGTGTGCGAATACTTCCATGATACAAAAATATGGATATATTCCTAATTGTTGGATTTTATCCATATAAATATTTTTAAAACTTTTAGAAATTTAACCAAAAACACTTGAAGTAATTTTAAATCAGCATTTTAAAGTTATTATAAGATTTCTAAACCTTTAAAATTCAAATACAGTTTTGTAATAAATTTTATAATTGTGAAATTAGTGAGTACTTTTAGGGCGCAAAGTTGCATATTTAACATTATACTATTTTTATGGAGTCTATAAGTACTTTTGATATGCTTAAAATTGGAGTTGGACCATCGAGTTCACACACCTTAGGCCCTTGGCGTGCTGCCGAAAAATGGATAAAAGAATTAGAAGGGACTGAGCTATTTGATGACGTTGTCGGCATAAAAGTATACATATATGGTTCTTTATCTTTAACGGGTAAAGGGCATGCTACCGATTACGCTATTATGCTTGGCTTATCTGGCCAAGATCCTGAATATATTCCTATTGACCATATAGGAACAATTGTAGCTAGAATTAAAGAAGAGCGGCTAATTGAATTTAATGGCAAAAAAACACTCGTATTTAATCCCGCAGAAGACATTGTTTTTAAAAGAGAATTTTTGCCTTTTCATGCCAACGGAATGATTTTCGAAGCTACCTTACATACTAGTAAAAAGAAAAAGTCGACTTTCTACTCTATCGGAGGTGGTTTTGTGGTCAAAGAAGAGCGAAAAAGAGCAAAGAAAAATCTTGAAATTTTTAAAACATTTCCGTTTCCTGTCACTACAGGAGTAGAATTATTAGCGTTTTGTGAAGCTGAAAATAAAACGATATCTGAACTAGTACTCGAAAATGAACGATCTTTAAGAACTGATAAAGAGATAGATCACGAATTACAGCGCATTTGGGATACCATGTTAGAATGTATGTACACAGGTTGCCATACCGAAGGTTCTTTACCAGGCGGACTCAATGTACGCAGGCGTGCTTTTGATATGCATTTAAAACTAAAAGATGATAATCCATACTCAAACCCCGAAGAATGGTTAGCATCTATACGAAAAACAGAAGTCAAATTTAGGCAGATTTTACAATGGGTAAGTTGTTTTGCACTTGCAGTAAATGAAGTTAATGCCTCTCTGGGTCGCGTGGTTACAGCACCAACCAATGGTAGTGCTGGCGTTATCCCTGCCGTATTAATGTATTATATGGTGATTGAAAATCACGAAGCCAATTTTGAACATATTAAAAAATTCTTATTAGTTTCTGGCGAAATAGGAAGTATTTTCAAGAAAGGCGCCACTATTTCCGCAGCAATGGGTGGTTGTCAGGCAGAAATTGGCGTATCTTCGGCTATGGCAGCCGGCGCATTGACCGAATTATTAGGTGGCTCTCCTGAACAAGTATTAATGGCGGCAGAAATTGCTATGGAACACCATTTAGGCTTAACCTGCGACCCTATTGGTGGATTGGTGCAAATACCGTGTATTGAACGTAACTCAATGGGTGCCATAAAAGCGATTAATGCTGCAGAATTGGCGTTGAACTCTGACCCAAAAGATGCTAAAGTACCCTTAGACAAAGTGGTGCAAACCATGTGGGAAACTGCTAAAGATATGAGTTCTAAATATAAAGAAACTTCCGAAGGTGGTTTGGCAGTTGGCGTATTTTTGAGTGATTGCTAGAAAAAACCAAAGACTAGAGATTAGAGAATAGAGAATAGAGAATAGAGAATAGAGAATAGAGAATAGAGAATAGAGAATAGAGA
>JANQTG010000063.1:0-7377 GCA_030731855.1 Cellulophaga sp.
GTTGCCATGAAAGGTAGTGAACACAACGATCAATACAACAACGACGGAAGTACAAAAACAAATTATAGTGGAGGTATTCAAGGTGGAATTTCTAATGGAATGGACATTTACTTTAACGTAGCCTTTAAACCCGTCGCAACTGTTATTCAGCCTTATACCACGATTGATAAAGACGGAAATGAAGTAAAAACCCAAGGAAAAGGGCGTCATGACCCTTGTGTAGTGCCAAGAGCAGTCCCTATAGTGGAAGCAATGGCCGCTATGGTGTTGTTAGACTTTACATTACGACACAAGGCTTCAAATTTATAAGTCCGCTTTTGGTTTTTTTATTTTCAAAATAGTATCTTTCAAAATCTATTTGCTATTTTTTTGATATAGATAGCATCAAATTGACTTAAAAACCATCAGCTTAAACCATCAATTTATATGAAAAAATTAGCGTTACACTGGCAAATATTACTAGGTATGTTACTAGGTATTGTATTTGCTTTAGTTTTAGTACAAGTAAGTGCACTTTCTCCAGAACAATTAAAAAAAATTGAAGAAGCGCAATCAGAAATTGTAGCACTGAACGCTGATAAAAAAGTATTGAAATCTGATTTAGCAAAAATTACCGCTGACTACGCAGCCAATACCTTAACCGCAATTGAATTTCATCAACAAAAAGAAATTATAGACTTAAAGCTCAACAAGCTTGATGATCTTATTTTAAAACTAAAAGACATAACAGGGCAACAAACTTGGGCGCAAGCTTTTATTAGCGATTGGATAAAACCATTCGGAAATATATTTATCAACTCGTTAAAGTTAATCGCTATACCACTAATTCTTGCGGCATTAATAAAAGGAGTTTCCGATTTAAAAGATATTTCAAGTCTTTCTAAAATGGGCTTTAAAACCATTTCTATTTATATTGTTACGACTGTCATAGCCGTATCAATTGGTTTAGCGGTTGTGAGTATTGTAAAGCCAGGCGGCAGTATTAATGAAGATACTCGTAATGAATTGATAGAAGCGTACGCCGGCGATGCTGAAATGAAGCAAAAAGATGCGGCTGCTCAAAAAGAAGCTGGTCCATTACAAGCCTTAGAAGACTTAGTACCTAGTAATATTTTCGAAGCAGCTTCTAGCAATAGTAATATGTTACAAGTGATTTTCTTCGCTGTATTTTTTGGTGTAGCCTTGATATTAATTCCTGAAGATTTAGCAGAACCAGTAAAGAAATTTTTCGATGGTTTTAATGAAGTAATTCTAAAAATGGTGGATTTAATAATGCTTGCAGCTCCTTACGGTGTTTTTGCCTTAATGGCAGCATTAGTAATTGAAGCACCAAGTGCCGATTTATTTACGGCTTTAGGAATGTATGCTTTTTGTGTAGTTTTAGGTTTGGCATTGATGATCGTAGTTTACATGACTTTCGTAAAAGTATACGCCAAAAAATCTCCTTTATTTTTCTTAAAAGGAATGGTTCCTGCGCAATTATTAGCTTTTTCTACAAGCTCTAGTGCGGCAACCTTACCTGTAACTATGGAAAGAGTTACCGAACATATTGGTGTTGAAGAAGAAGTAGCTAGTTTTGTTTTGCCCATAGGTGCTACTATTAATATGGATGGTACAAGTTTATACCAAGCTGTAGCTGCTGTTTTTATCGCTCAGGCCTTTGGGATGGATTTATCTTTTGGTACGCAATTAGGAATTATTGCCACTGCGACATTGGCTTCCATTGGTTCTGCTGCCGTTCCAGGAGCGGGTATGGTAATGCTTGTAGGCGTTTTAGGCTATGCTGGTATTCCAGAAGCTGGTTTAGCTTTGATTTTTGCGGTAGACAGGCCTTTAGATATGTGTAGAACTGTTGTAAATGTTACGGGGGATGCTACTGTAGCTACTTTAGTCGCTAAATCTGTAGGAAAACTTCATGATCCCGTTGTGAAAAATTGGGATGATAACTTAAAGAAGAAAGAAGCTTAAAAAGCTCTTAAAGTGTACTTCAACGAGCACTTTGAAAATTACTACAGATTTAAAATTTGAAGAGGTATTTGTTCATTTTCAATGCTTTGAGTGTAATAAAAAGGAATACTTATGCGAATTTGTACCTGAAACAGCTAAAGAAATAGATTAAAATCAAAAATTTCACAAAACTACTTTTGAGTTTTTCTGAGGTATAGACTCCTGTTAACAGTGGTACATATTTCCCTATAAAGCGCTTAGCATTTAACCAACAAAATATTCACATTTGTAATTCATAAACCTAATTTACCAACTATGAATACAAGTCTTCTTGAACTTACATATTTTGCCTTACCGTTATTTATAATGGGGTTAATAGTAAAATATGGTTTTAAATTAGATATGAGCATTTTGTTGCCATCGGTAATTATGTTCTTTTTTTATGTTTTGATAACAATTTGTGCATCACTTACTTCAAAGAAATTTGAAACAGAATTATTCACTATATTTTGGATTCTTCAATTAATCGCACTAGTAGGAAGTATCTTTTTAATGTCAAAGCAAGAAATACTATGGAAGCACTTTTTTGTTTCCTTGCTTTTTCAATTATTTTATTGGATACTCCTTTTTTATTATGGCGGATTACAGTTTACACATAAATTTGGGGTTTAAGAGAGCTTTTTTTTAGTTAAAGTTGATGATAAGTAAGTCGAAAGTTTAAAAGTTGTAAAGTCAAAAGTTTAAAAAGTATGATTAATATTTAAAAATTAATTTATTGAGCTTGTTTTTTGTAATTTGAAAATACGATATTATTCACTAGTTAGTACTTAAATATGGTAAAACTGACTTGAAAACTATAACAAAAGCTTAAAACTTTTCTTTATCTTTAATAAAAAAGAACTTAATGAACTACTACCATTTAAAAAATTACTTTTTTATATTCCTTTTGACCACTTTTAGTGCTTGCGGTGAAAATGAAAATACCATAGAACCTATAATAACTGATATTAGTGTAATTTCAGCAGTAAACTCAATTACATTTACAAATAGTAGTGATTTGATTCAAAAATTAGATAATTCATTAAGCTACAATTATGGATTAGCCCTTGACGAGGAAACTGAAAAACAACAACTATTTAATGCCGATTCTACCCAAGTAACGGCTTCTATTGGGTTTAAATTAGCTTTTCAAAGCTCTTATAAGGAGACCAATACTTTAAATAATTCTGTGATTATTGAGCTATTTAAAGAAATTAAAACTCCTACACCCAGTGGTGTAGAACTTAAAGCAGATGGTCCTGGAAACACCTACGCCTTAATTACATCTGTTTTAGCACCTGGACATGATCCTATTGAGGTGCCAGATTGTAATCACACTATATTTGGGAATCATATCGACGAACTTTTTGATAGCGAATTAAATACGAACGTTTTTCGCTTTTTTATGCATACAACACCCGATAATGATCGTTGTATAAATTTTGACAGACAGCGTAATGAAATAAAAAGCTATGGCCCATCTCCAGATAATTTATTGGGAATAGAAAACGAAACAGTAGTTTATAAATGGAAGCTAAAACTATCTGTAGGTTTTCAGTCCTCGCCGAATTTTACCCATATTCACCAATTAAAATCTGTCGGTGGAGATTTAGAAGATATGCCGATGTATACCTTGACTACAAGAAAAGGCAATCCTGACCGAATTGAACTTCGATATGCCGAAACAGACAACCAGATTACGCTTACTCAAACCGATTTAACTCCTTTTTTAGGTACTTGGGTAAGCATTACAGAAACCATAAAATACGGTACAGCCGGAACCTATAACATTGAAATAAAAAAAGTAAGTGACAACGCTGTTTTGATGGCCTATTCTAATAACTCTATAATAAATTGGAGAGCTAATGCCAACTTTGTACGACCAAAATGGGGTATTTATAGAAGTTTGCAAAATCCTCAAGATCTTAGAGACGAAGAGGTCCTGTTTGCTGATTTTAGTATTACTGAGTTAGATTAATAATCCTAGTTAAGTGTTTTTTATTATTGCAAAAATTAAAATTTTGTTATTTAATTTAAGAAGCTAAATCGTAAGGACTTTAAAAGATTTAAAAAAAATATCAATATTTATTATCTTAGCTTTGAAGTTAGTAGATGATGAAAACTCTAAACTTAAAACCATGAAAAAAATTACATTTTTAGTACTGTTCCTTTTTGGATGTTTAACACTAACAGCACAATCTATTATCGGTGCTTGGGAACGAGATCATAGGGATAAAAACGGCGAAGCTGTAAAAACTACTAGTATTATAACTGTTGGTCATCAAGTTTCAACAACATACAATGCAACCACAGGCGAATTTATAAGCACAACAGGCGGCAGTTATACCCTATTTGGCGATACTTTTACCGAAATGGTAGAATTTGATACTGAAAATGCTGAACGGGTTGGTACAGAATTTAGTCATAAAATAGCTATAAATGATAAAATGATGACTTTTACAGCTACTGGCGAGCATTTTACAAGAATTGATGACAGTACACCAGGTAAATTACAAGGCGCGTGGTTAATGTCGGGTAGAGTTGTGGATGGCAAAAACCAAGAAAGAGCTACAGATGGCCCAAGAAAAACTATGAAAATACTATCTGGCACACGTTTTCAATGGATTGCTTATAATACAGAAACAAAACAATTTATGGGAACAGGTGGTGGCACTTACTCAACGATAGACGGTGTTTATATAGAAAATATTGACTTTTTTTCGAGAGATAATAGTAGAGTAGGAGCTTCCTTAGATTTTAAATTTAAGTTAGTTGATGGTAAATGGCATCATTCAGGTTTATCTAGTAAAGGCGCTCCGATTAATGAAATATGGAGTTTAAGAAAGTAAATTTAGAGATACTTCTAAAATGAAAATAGCACTACTAAAAAAAGAAGATATAACTCCTGAAATTCAAACACAAATCAGTGTTTTATTCAAGCAACTTGCCCCTGATAAAAACCAAATACATCTGAATGAAATTTTTAATGATAAAAACGATATTAGCATTGCTTATGCTATCGATGATGGTGAAATTTTAGGAATCGCATCGGTGTGTATTTATAGTGTTATTTCTGGTAAAAAAGGATGGATAGAAGATGTTGTGGTTCATGAAAACGCCCGTGGTAAAGGTTTAGGTAGAAAACTAATGAACAAACTTTTAGAAGTTGCTAAAGAAAAAAATCTTACAGAAATTCTACTTTTTAGTGCTGAACATAGAGTTGCTGCCAAAAATTTATATGAAGACTTAGGTTTTATGATGAATGCCAGCAAACTTTATAAATTACCTCTTAATTACTAAATATATATCATAAGCACTTTCTCAATTTATAAATAGCCAATCACATTTTAAGGAATTAAAAAAGATGCATAAAAAAGTAGGTATCAAATGTAATTTCAATTGATTCTTCGAATACATTAGCATCATCTTATTTATAAAACGATGAAAAAAATTGCTTTGCATTGGAAAATCCTAATTGGCATGTCATTAGGGCTAGTTTTTGGATTCTTAATGCTTCAAATTAATGGTGGTAGTGAGTTCATAAAAAACTGGATTAATCCTTTTGGAATTATCTTTATCAATCTTTTAAAGTTAATTGCGATTCCTTTAATTCTTGCTTCTTTAATCAAAGGAATTTCTGATTTAAAAGACATTTCTAAATTCAGAAATATAGGAGTCCGCACAATCCTTATTTTTATTGTAACCACCATTTTTGCCATTACCATTGGCTTGGTTAGTGTAAATATTTTTAATCCAGGTAAAGGTATTTCTACCGAAACTATTGACAGACTGACAAGTACTTATGCTAACGATAGCGGTGTTCAAGCAAAAATAGCAGAAGCTTCAGCTCAAAAAAATATAGCGCCTTTACAGTTTATTGTAGATATGGTTCCCGATAATATTTTTGCTGCGATGAGCAATAATAAATTAATGCTTCAAGTCATTTTCTTTACTGTTTTTCTCGGGATTTCATTATTACTAATCGGTGAAGAAAAAGCCAAACCTTTAAAGAATATTTTTGATTCGCTTAATGACGCCATTTTAAAAATGGTAGATTTAATTATGCAAAGTGCACCGATTGCCGTTTTTGCTTTGTTAGCGAATGTGGTCGTCAGTTCTGGTGATCCTGATTTGCTGTATGCCCTTTTAAAATATGCTGGTGTAGTTGTTTTTGGTTTGTTTTTAATGATTGTCTTTTATTGTTTGGTACTTTATTTTAGCACCAAAATAAATCCGTTTTGGTTTCTTAAAAAAATGATTCCTGCCCACGTATTAGCATTTTCTACCAGTAGTAGCGCCGCTACTTTACCGGTTACGATGAAAATTGTTGAAGAAGAGTTAGGTGTTGACCAAGAAGTGTCTAGTTTTGTATTGCCAGTAGGTGCAACCGTGAATATGGATGGTACTAGTTTGTATCAAGGGGTTGCTGCTGTATTTATCGCACAAGCATTAGGGTTTCCTCTAGAATTTACCGATCAAATAATGATTGTGTTAACGGCTTTATTAGCCTCAATTGGTTCCGCAGCAGTTCCTGGTGCAGGCATGGTTATGTTGGTTATCGTATTAGAATCTATAGGGTTTCCTGCGGATAAACTAGCGATTGGGTTAGCATTAATTTTTGCAGTAGACAGGCCTTTAGATATGTGCAGAACCATAATTAATGTTACTGGTGACGCTATGGTGAGTATCGTGGTGGCAAAATCGGTTGGGAAAGTAGATTTCAGTAAAATAAAAAGAGTATAAAAATGTTATAGATGGTATATTTAATTAAACCATAAATAAGTAACTTAAGCAGATGACGACCAAAGATAACATTGATATTAAAAATGAATACGCAGATTTAATTGATATTGATAATAATTTAGACCGACTTGTAAAAAAAATAGAATTATTAAGTTATCTAAATCCTTTAAATACAGAGAAGGAAAAACAACGTTTTTATGCTTCCAAGTTTACTGAAAATCCTATTTTAAAATATCCTAAAATAAAATTTCATCCCTATAAATTACATCGCATGTTCTTTTCGCAACGATTAGAGCGTATTACTGATCAGCAGGTACAGAAATTATATCAAGATATTATTTACTACTATTCGAATATGGTGCAATGCATCCAAACTATCGGAGAACCTAAAAAGTTTTATTATAATTCGTTGCGTGTTTACGGAACGCCAACGGAAAAAGATGTACAAAATGCAGAGTTTATTTTACATCATTCTGATGAAACTTCCAATTCAGATATGAATAAAGTGTATAGCCCAACGGATGCCAAAGACTATTTTGAAGAATTTTCAAAAAACTATAATTTTCCATTAAATATAAAACTATCTACTTCCATTGCTGCCGATGCAATGGTGAGTAACAATACCCAAACTTTATTTCTTAAAAAAAA
>JANQTG010000063.1:7477-19507 GCA_030731855.1 Cellulophaga sp.
AAATATAAATTGAATCGTGATGATGCTTTTGCTATTACTATGCGAGTTCATAGAGGTGGTGGTTTTACAAAAGACAGACTCTATTTAAGCGGTTTAAAGAAGATTTATAAGCGGTATCGTCGTGAGGAGTCTATGGATAATTTATTGACTGGTAAAGTTACGATGGATTATGAAGCCGATATTGAACATTTACAACAACTGGGGCTAGCCAGCCCAATAACCCATCATAATATAGCGTTTGCTAAAAATGAAAATGAGAATAAAACCTTAGATTTTATTCTCAATCATTTGAAATAGTTATTGTGAGCTGTGCGCCATACGCATTACGCTTTGCGCCGTAAGCTATCCCTCATAGATCTCAAAAAATTCAGTACGTTGGCTAACGTAAAGTTGAGTAAGTTTGTGGAAAAACTTTTAGAAATAAAAAGAAAATTTAATATTTTTAAAAAGCTAATTTTCAGTAACATAATTTTACGTTAGTCAGAATTCGCACTAGCTATGCGTTGGGCAGTTTTCACAGCTGCATGCATCGCCTTCGCAAGTACACTTACCATCTGCGTGCATGGCACAAGCTACTTTTTCGCCATTATCGGACTTGTGGTGCTCTCCGTGCTTTTCTGCATTACAGTCACAATTGCCATCTTTATGCATTTCACATTTCATAGCTGTTTCGCCACCAGTTGTTTTTAAGTCCATTTTACAAACTGGGCAAGTACCAGCCTCAGCATAGGTTTTTCCCGACTCACAGTCCATCGGGCATTGGTAAGCCATGGCGGTTTCTTGATTGTTTTCGTTCGTATTTTCTGTTTTTGCATCTTTACAAGATGTCATTAAAAGGGCAGAAAAAAGGAAAAGAAGAAGTATTTTTTTCATGATGGTTTTGTTTTATTTGTAACAAATATACTAGAAATTTGAGATTTATAAAGAAATTTATAGTGTGATATTTCTTCCTTTAGGATATTTTACTTGAAACGAAAACTTCTCCGAGGTTTCTTCATTACTTTTAAGGCTTAACTTCCAAGTCAACAATCCTTTCTCAGTATCGTAACTAGCATTATTTGTAATAATATCATCGACTTTAATTTCTTTATTTTCCGAAATCGGAATTCTGTCCATTATCACTAAATCTATAGCTATTGGTTTGTTGTTTTTTAAGTCTATTTGATACGTTCTATCTAAAACTCTATTACTACCGGTAAAAGATTTACTTTTAAAGTTCTTGTCTTGTTTTCTAGTAACAGTAATAGCATTATCAATACCCAATGAAACCGTCATTTCTTTTTTTATGGCATACGGATCAATTGTCGTTTTACCTGCATACGTACCGCTAAAATAGATATTTGCTTCGCCTGGCAATAAATTTAACTTTTCCCAATCTTTAAAAGAGGCCGTTAAAAACACATTTTCATTGATGATGGGTGCCGCAAAAAATTCATACTTTGCATCAAGAGTATACGTATTAATTTCAATGGCCGTAATTTCGCCATTAGCACTAATAGAGTAGGGCTTTTTTATTTCAAATTTGGTGTTTATTGCTTCTTCTACAGTTGTGCTTTTTTTAGTGGTAATCACAATAATTCCGTTTGCAGCCCGACTTCCATAAATAGCAAGAGAAGATTCATCATTCAAAACTTCTAGATGCTGAATTTCATCTGCATCTAAATCGCCTTCCATAAAACCATCCATCGGAACGCCGTCAATGATGTATAAGGGTTGTGATTCAATTCCAATTGATGAATTACCTCTAATTCTAATTCCCGATGAACTGCCGGCAAGTCTACTTGAAATATTACTAGTTGAACCGTAAGCCACGACAACAACTTCTTCTAATGCTTCCGCATCTTCCTCTAATCTTAAATTCATAAGGGAAGAATAAATAGGAATTTCATTGCTTTTAAACCCTACATAAGAAAATACTAAGTCTTGTCCATTGGCAACATTTAAGGAATATCTGCCATCAAAATCGGTTTGTGTACCTATGTTTGTACCTTTCACAAGCACACTGCAACCCGGTAAAGGCTGGCCAGATTCATCAGTTACAATACCCGTTACTGTTTGTATGCTAGGGTTAAAACGGTATTTACTTTTATCTACTTGAGATTGGTAGCTATTTCGTTGTCCGAAATTTAAATAATGGGCGGCCAAATCAGGTTTTACAGCGTTGTAATTTGGGTTTCCTGTGGCCAGCGTTAAGGCTACATTATCCCAATTTTCTCCTGTTTTTTGATACACATGTGCTTTATACGTTAATGATAATGGATCATTCATTTTATTGGATTTTAAATCGTAATTCGGAATCCAACCCGCATCTTGTACATTGTAAGATATGGCTAAATTAAGAGATGTCGCCATAGGAGCATCAAACTTTATAGTTATTTCGCCCTTTGGCTCCGAGGGCGTATTGTGCAGTGTTGCCAACTGTTTCTGTAGGTTTGTAATATCTTCATTTAAGACATTTATTTTAAGATTTAGGTTGAAAATTTCATTTTTTATCGCAGTTATCCTATTTCTGTAATATTGACTAATGGCTTTAATTTTGTCTAAATCTAAAGCCTGAGTCTCGGAACTTACCAAACGGTTGGTATTTAGAACTTTTTCTTCTTCATTTAAACCGAAGATGGTGTTTTTTAGGAGACTAATTTCTAGCGCAATAGCTTCAATTTGTGTATTAAACAAAAGAGCATCTGGACTCAAAGTAGTATTTTCTAAATAATTTAAATTATAGGTAATTGCTAAAATAGAAACCGCATTTAAGCCCGCAATTTGTATACTACTTTCATCTATTTTAGGCGATAAGGAGGTTAATGTAATTTCCGAAGTGCCTTGCGATAGTTTTAAGTTAGCCACTCTTGAAATATCAGCACTGTTGGCATACAGTATAACCGATTTTATTTTAGATGGAATTTTGTCTGCTGCGAAAAATACAGTTGGAGCAAAAAAGAGGAATAATAAAAGCTTTTTCATAATTGTTGGTTTTAAAGTTATGGTAAAGCTACTTTAGCCTTATTGAACATAAAACCAACAATTCGTAAACGAGTTGTTTGACTTAGTGAAGTGTTTCTTTGAAATAGTTTACTGTATTAATCTAAAAACTTAGCTTTTAATTCTGGAGTCGGAATCATACAAGCATCTTTTTTACCATACCATTTGTATCGGTTTTTAGCAATATAATCATAAACTGAATTCCTGAAATTCTCTGGGATCCATTCAAAAATGGCTACTAAAGACCAGAAGCCTCCAAAAGATTTTCCAATCATTAAAGCGGCTGTAGATTTTGCATAATAGGCCACACCAGGTTCAATTAATAATATAGAATCTAAGAGTGCGGTATCTATATGACGCTCAGCAATCATTTTTTTACCTATTTCACTTTGTAACGCAGCAAAGCGATATTCATCTTTGGTGTCATGTTTTATAATGTACTGCACTGAGGAGTTGCAAAGGTTACAAACCCCATCAAACAAAATAATTTTTTTTTCTGAATCCATATTTTATGGAGTGGTTATTTTTTAAATTTCAATATTTTGGTTACAAAACTTTTTTGCTAAAACTTTTATATATGGTTTAGTTGACACAAATTATCCGAATTTTCACTAATTAAATTTATAATTTGAATTTTTTATTAAGCCATTTTCAAATTTTCACATTGTTATATTGATTCATTTGCACATTGAAAAATCTTTCCTTAGACTTCGACGACGCTCGGTCACTCGTATTTAACAATTTCAAATTATTACAATGTTACATTAGAAAATTGTTACACTAAACTCATTTTTTAGCCTCCACCAACTCTAACTGATTGATACTAACATTTGTGGTAAACACTCCATAATTGACTATTGCTTTATTCTTTTCTAGTTTATCAATACTACCAACTGCTTTGCCGTCTAACAAGCGAACACGATCTCCGACTTTAAAAACAGGTTTTGGTTTATTCTTTTCAACAAATGCTTTTATTTTTTTTCCCTTTTTCTTTTCCTCACGGATCACTTCTACTTTTTGAATGACTTCTTTCTCGACTTCAACTTTTTTCTCTTTTTCAATTTTTACTTGCTGAATAGATTTTTTTTGTCGTTTACTATTCTCCGTTTCTACAAGGCGCAGCAATTCAGAAACTAAAAGTCGCTTTTTCTTATCTTGAAAGTACTTTAGTGCCGCATCATTTACTTTATTCCCCAAATAAATCATACGTTGATTGGCATCGTACAACTCTTGATAGTTTTCTAATTTCGATTTTGTTCTGGCGTTCAACTCCTCTAAACGCAAAGCTTCACTTCGTGCTTTTGATTCTTCTTCTCTTAATTTTGAGCCCGTTTTTTCCATAGAACTCCGTTCTTTTTGCAATTTAGCAATTGTTGCATCAAAACGGACCTTACCCTTCTCAATTTTCTTTTTTGCACGGTTGATTAAGCTATACGGAATTCCGTTTTTCTGTGCTACCTCAAACGTAAATGAACTTCCGGCCTGCCCTAAAACCAATTGATAAGTTGGTTCTAAAGTTTTATTATCGAATAACATATTGGCATTAGTAGCGTTAGGCAGTTCGTTTGCCAATAATTTTAAATTGGAGTAGTGGGTCGTAATAATACCATAAGAACCTCTTTCGTAAAAGACTTCTAAAAATATTTCTGCTAATGCACCACCTAATTCTGGATCACTACCAGTACCAAATTCATCAATTAAAAACAGCGTTTTATCGTCGCATTTACGCAAAAAATAATTCATGTTTTTCAAACGATAACTATAGGTACTTAAATGATTTTCAATAGATTGATTATCGCCTATATCGGTCAAAATACGATTAAACAAACATACTTTACTACGTTCATGCACAGGAATTAACAGACCACTTTGAAGCATAACCTGTAAAATACCTAAAGTTTTTAGCGTAATACTTTTTCCACCCGCATTAGGCCCAGAAATTACGATAATTCTGTTTTCTGGATGCAAATATAACGTCTGGGGAAAAGTTTTTTCGTTTTTTCGCTTATTGGTTAAATAGAGTAGTGGGTGATACGCATCGCGCAGAAAAAGCTCATTTTTATCGCTAATTTCTGGCATAATAGCATTCATTTCATCGGCGTATTTAGACTTTGCTGAGGTAATATCTAAATGTGCTAAAAAATCTTGATATAAGGCTAATTCTGGTGTAAATGGGGTAATATGTAGGGTTAATTCTCTTAAGATTCGTTGAATTTCTTCTCGTTCATCAAACTCTAAATTATTTAATTGTCGGCTATATTGCAATGCTGCTTCAGGCTCAATATAAACAATACTACCAGTTTTTGAAGTACCCATAACCGAACCCTTTACCTTTTTGCGATACATGGCTTTTACGGCTAAAACCCTACGATTATCTACAACAGATTCTTTTATTTCATCTAAAAACTCAGAAGCGTGATACATTGATAAAGCACGACTAAAACTTTGATTTATTTTGCCTTTAACGATGTTAATTTCTTGTCTGATAATCCGCAAATCGTTAGAAGCCGTGTCTTTAATTTCTCCAAATCGGTCAATAACAGCATCAATATGGGCGGGAATTGCTAAATTTAGCTCCACAGCTTCCGAAGCTTCAAAAAGTAAAGGATAATAATCTTTAAATTTCTTTAAAAATTTCTTTAGGGTATTAACAGTATTGCATATACTGCCGATTTTTTTAAATCCACTTAATTCAATCGTGGCATTTTCTATTTTTAAAAGTTTTAATTCTTGATGAATGGCGTCAAAACCATGATTCGGTACGCGATTATCATTGGTATAAGATGCTGCATATTCTGAAGTTTGCCCCAGATGAATCAAAATTTGTTCTTTTGATCTTAAAGGTCTTATTTCTAAGGCTTTTTCTTTACCTAATTCTGTATTGCATCTAGCAGAAATTTGATTCAGTACAGTATAAAATTCTAAATCTTTTAATGTCTTTTCGTTAATCTTATTCATTTTAATTTTTATAGCGCTGCAAAGATAGGTATTCATAATGATTTTAAGTGGCATGCTCAAAAGCCAATAATTAGAAAAATTAGTACTCAATTACCTATAACATATGCCATCCCTATCGCAATAAAAAGTATTTTTTTTGGTTTTAGAGGTTATAATTTGGTGATCACCAAAATAATTAAGTTTCAAAATGAAAAGCATCTCAAAAATAATATTTTATCTAAGTATTAGCCTAATACTTAATGCCTGCAGTACTACAAACAGAATGACAATGGGCATTACTGAGCCGGCTATAGTTTATGTGGCTGACGACATTCAAAATATTGGAATCATTAATAGAAGTGTACCTTCAAAAAGTAATAATGCGCTTGATAAAATAGATCAAATATTATCTGCTGAGGGACTAGATTTAGACAAAAAAGCGGCAGAAGCAGCAATTTCATCTTTTGCCGATGAAGCAGGGATGCTTAAAAATTTCAAAGACATAAAAATCATTGAAATTAATAATGAAATTAAAAGTGGATTAGGAATTTTACCCGCTACTTTATCTTGGGATGAAGTCACTAAAATTTGTGAAGATAATAACGTCGATTTACTTTTTTCTTTAGCCTTTTTTGATTCAGATACCAAATCAAGTCTAAAAGTAGCTACAATACCTTTAGAAAATACATTAGGTGTAAAAGTGGATGTGCCCGGTCATGAAATTACCTTAAATTCAATAATAAACTGTGGATGGCGTATTTATAATCCAGAAACAAAACTGGTTATTGATCAGCGTATGTATACTAAGAATATGGTTTTTGTAGGTCAAGGAATTAATCCTGTAAAAGCATTAGAAACTATAAAAAACAGAAATGAAACTATTCAACAATATAGTAAAAATGTAGGTATAGCTTATGCTAAGCGTTTAGTACCTAATAAGGTTAGAATATCACGTGATTATTTTGTGAGAGGATCTAATAACTTTAAAATAGCGCAACGAAGAGCACAAACTGGAAATTGGAATGCTGCCGCAGAATTATGGGAACAAGAACTAAAAAGTACTAATCCTAGAATTCTTGGAAGAGCGAATTATAATATGGCTATTAGCAGCGAAATTAATGGAGATTTAGATGCCGCTATTGCTTACGCATCTAAAGCATTTGCCGATTATAGGAACAGGTTAGCCTTGGAGTATGTTAATACGCTCAACTATAGAGTGGAACAAAACAAAGTTCTAGAGCAGCAACTTTCTAACTAATGAATACGTGTTAATTTTATTATTTTTGATGTTGATAATAAAATGATATGCAAATAAATATAAACGAAAGTTGGAAATCTATAATAAAAGAAGAACTTGATAAACCTTATTTTAAAGAATTATCTGAATATTTAAAAAAAGAATATACAAACTTTACATGTTACCCGAAAGAATCTGAAATATTTGCTGCTTTTAATTTTTGCTCATTTCAGGATATTAAAGTCGTTATTATCGGGCAAGACCCTTATCACAGACCAAACCAGGCAAACGGACTCTGTTTTTCCGTACAAGATGGTATTCCACATCCTCCATCATTACAAAATATTTTTAAAGAAATTACTACTGATTTAGCTTTAACAAACCCTAAAAGCGGGAATTTAGAGCGTTGGGCAAAACAAGGAGTTTTACTATTAAATGCTACGTTAACAGTAAGGGCTCATGAAGCTGGAAGTCATCAAAAACAAGGTTGGGAAACTTTTACAGATACTATAATACAATTAATATCTGATAAAAAAGAAAACGTAATTTTTTTACTTTGGGGAGGCTATGCAAAAAATAAGATGAAATTAATTAACAACAAAAAACATACGATACTCACCTCAGGACATCCGTCTCCGTTGAGTGCTAATAGAGGCTATTGGTTCGGAAATAAACATTTTAGTATTACAAATTCAAAATTAGAGGAGAGAAATAAAGGTATTATAAAGTGGTAATTATTTATAAAAAAATAGTTTTTTTGTGGTAAATTTTGAATAAAATTGTTAAATTAGTCCTAATACTAAATCCCCCAAATAATTTTATTAACTACCAAAAACTAACTGGTTAACCATGAGTGTTAAATCTATATTATTAGTGGATGACGATGAATCTACTAACTTTATCAATAGTATTTTTATAAAAAATCTTGATATTGATGTCGACGTCTATAAAACTTTAAATGGCGCAGAAGCCCTGGAAATATTGAATTCTTCTGAATTAGATGAAGATTTTTTTCCGTGTTTAATTATTCTAGATATTAATATGCCTATAATGACAGGCTGGTCTTTTTTAGAACATTTTAAAAAATTATCTCCAAAATTAAAAGAACAATGTGTTATTGTAATGACAACGGTGAGTGAAGATGAGAAAGATATTATTAGAGCAAGTAAAAATGAAGATGTAAAAAAATATTATCAAAAACCAATGTCCGACGAGAAGTTTAGTCAATTGATTAGTGAATATTTTTTCTAAAATAAAATGGTGCTAACGGGTATTTTTTTATCGATTAGTTTTACGTCAAAA
This sequence comes from Cellulophaga sp., assembly GCA_030731855.1. GTDB lineage: Bacteria > Bacteroidota > Bacteroidia > Flavobacteriales > Flavobacteriaceae > Cellulophaga. The sequence continues at coordinate 15,936 of JANQTG010000063.1, forward strand.
AGAGTATCTTGAACTTGTTTCATAGTTTTATCGGAAACCTTGGATTGGCTCCACGTAGTAATTGATAACCATTCTTTAATATCTTCCACTTTTTGATCATAAGCGTTGGCAAGTGTTCTATCGATACTCGGTATATTTTTAAATTCTGCTGTATAGGTATTGATTACTTCTAAAATATGCGCTAAAACTTTAGAATTTTCGTTTGTGAATTTATCCGTTGCGGCAACTACAAAACAAGGCCAAGGAGTTGGGCAATCTGCAATACGACGAAAAGTACCATTATCTACTAATGGTTTAGTCGTAAAACGTTCCCACATAAAATAATCGGCTTTTTTGTTGGTCAAAGCAACTACTGCTCCTGATAAATTATCGATAACTTCAAACTGTAATTTTTCTAAGTTCCAATGCTCCTTCATTCCTAAAACATATGCCATTAGATGACTTCCACTTCCAAAACGGCTAATGGCAGCCTTGGTATTTTGTAAATCTGATACCGTTTCATAATCACTATCAGCAGCTACATGAATTCCCCAAAGTAGAGGAGAAGCGATGTATTCTTGAACTATTTTCGATGGATTACCGTCGTGTATGCTTTTAACCATTCCTTCGGTTAAAATAATGGCTAAATCAGTTTCATCTTCGGCCAACATTTTACTCATTTTACCAGTACCCTCAGGAATATCGGTCCATTCTAAATCAATGCCACGTTCTTTAAATGCACCTTCTTCGATAGCCATGTGCCACGGAAAATTAAAATGTTCTGGAACACCAATTATACGTACTTTTTTCATTATTTAGTTAATGCTGTTAATGTTGTTTGTATTAGGTTTTCCATCAACTCAGAAGGATTTTCGGAAAATTCGCCCGTACTTCTATTCGCTATAATAGAATTTAAAGAAATCGCTTTATGACCAAGTAGTTTTGCTAAACCATAAATTCCCGAGGTTTCCATTTCTAAATTCGTAATCTTTAAATCTTTATAAATAAACGATGCCAATTTTTCATTTAGGTGATCATCTTGAGTTTTTAAACGCAGAATTCTTCCTTGCGGTCCATAAAAACCAACATTTGTGGCTGTGAAACCTTTAATGAAGTTTAAATGCTCAAATTTTGATGCTAATTCTTTATGGTATGAAACTATATAAGGTACCGATTTCTTTTCTGACCATTGCGTGTGTTTTATAAAATCAGATTCAATTTCGGTATGCATTACATGTTCAGCATCATAAAAACGCAATAAACTATCAAAACCAATAGCATATTCACTTATGATCACAGAATTTACGGGTATATTAGGTTGAATAGCGCCAGAAGTACCGATTCTAATAATATCTAAAGATTTTGCTTTAGGATTAATACTTCTTGTTTTGAAATTTATATTGGCAAGAGCGTCTAATTCATTTAAAACAATATCGATATTATCTGTGCCGATACCTGTTGAAATAACGGTAATTCGTTTTCCGTTTAATTTTCCTGTATGACTAATAAATTCTCGCTTACCTTTTTTTATTTCGATGCTATCAAAATATCTAGAAACCAGCGCTACTCGGTCAGGGTCACCAACGGTAATCACCGTATCGGCAAGATCTTCAGGAAGTAAATTAAGATGGTAAATGCTTTGGTCTGCATTCAAAATAAGCTCAGAAGGCTTTAATTGCATGTTATAATTTTAAAATTCTTTGGGTATCGGTATTATACAGAAAATTATATTTTAAAGCACCACCTAAATACACATCATTTTCTTGAATACAAGAGTAATAACTCGTTTCAGAATTTAAAATGGCTTTTCCTTTTTGGGTTAACCGAACAGGGTTTAAAGATGAAAATAAAGGTTTTAAGCTATTTAATCTATTTTGAAATTGAATATCGCTAAAACCTAAAATTCCCTGATTTTTTAATAAGATGTCTATAAATTGACCTTTAGAAGTCGGCTTTTTAGCTACTGCTAACTTTAAAATATTGGTTTCCATTTCATTTAAACCATTTTTTATAGACGGGAAACGATGTAAATGCGCTTTAATACTACTTTCTAAATACTTGAAATTATAGTTTTTAAAATCTGATAAATTTTCTAAACGGATTGGGTTGTCACTGCAATACAATTGCCAAACATAATCCGCATACTCTATATCATCTTGCGTTAAAACGATTCTTTTTTCGTAAAGATTTAATAATTGTTCGTTTGTCAATTCATTTAAGCCATACAGTGTATCGCTTTTATCTTCTTTCCCACTACAAACCAGTTGAATTTCGGCATATTTTCTATGAGTTTTAAGCCAACTGATAACCGCTAAAAGATTTACTTGGCAGAATAAATCATACTCAAACCACAATACTATTTGGTCTTCTTGTTTATGATTACACAAAGAGCGGTACTCTTTTAAGGTTTTTTCAATAAATTTAGCTTTCGATACTTTATAGTTTTTATTTAAAAACTCAAATCTAGTTTTCCAAAAAGATTCGCTACCTACATTGGTTTCCGTTTTACCTTCGCACAACATTTCGCGCCAAGTAATAATATCGCCAGAAAGCTTCAACTTTTTTAATTTGGCCGTAAAATTATCGCCGTTTGTGATGTGAAGTAGTGCGCCCATAGTTAGGTAATTTAAAAATTAGAGGATTAAATGTAGTACTAATTAAAGAACTTTAAAAGTTAATTAACAGATTTTAGCCACCAACACGTTTTACTTTAAACCCCTTTTCTTTTAAAATTTTCATTATTTTATCTCTATAATCACCTTGAATGATGATGGCATCATCTTTGAAACTTCCGCCAACACTCAATTTAGTCTTTAACTCTTTCGCTAATAGTTTAAAATCTTCGGTAGCACCTGTATAACCCTCTAAAATTGTAGTGGGTTTTCCTTTGCGTTTTTCATACTTACAAATGATAGGATCATCTTGCATCCACAAGTCACTTTCTGAGGTGTTTTCTAAACTTTCCTCAGTATTTTCAGATTCATGCTCTGGAAAAAGATTTTTTAATTGGTCTTTTAGGTCCATTTTGGTAATTAGTAATTAGTATTTAGTAACTAGTAATTAGGGCTTAGTAACCAGTAATTAGTATCTACCACACACTTCAACTTCGGAAAGTACGAAGATTTTAAGTATTTTTTTTTAACTAACTACTAACCACTAATTACTAACTACTTTTTAATTAGTCCAAGCTCAATTAAACGCTCATTTAAAAACTCGCCGGCAGTTATATCATCATATAATTTTGGATTCTGGTCATCAACACAATTTTCTAAACAATTTAAAGACATTTCACTCACAGGATGCATAAAAAATGGCACCGAATAGCGTGAAGTTCCCCATAATTCTCTAGGTGGATTCACTACTTGATGTATGGTAGATTTTAGTTTATTATTGGTTAAACGTGAAAGCATATCGCCAACATTTATCATTAATTCGTGAGGCTCAGCAATAGCATCAATCCACTGGTCTTTATGATTTTTTACCTGTAAACCTTTGCCATGAGCACCCATTAAAAGGGTAATTAAATTAATATCGCCGTGCGCAGCAGCTCTAACCGCATTTTTAGGTTCACTGGTAATAGGTGGATAATGAAT
>JANQTG010000063.1:19607-21542 GCA_030731855.1 Cellulophaga sp.
CAAAAAATGTCCACTTAAAGCTACAAAGCCTATATCTTCGAAAGCACTACCGATTTCTTTTATAAATTTTTCTTTTCTTTTTGGATCCTCAGAAACAAAATCTTGTAAATCTACACTTGGAACATAACTCATAATCACCAAATTTTACATCAAATTTAATTAAAATATAGAAGTTTAAATAGTATTGTTAAGAATGTTTTCTTAAGGATGTTTTTTTGTTACATTTATACTAATTTTCAGTCGCTAATTTTTTTCTTAATTATGGATTATAAAAGCTTTGCTGTTACGGATCATCAAAAAGTAACACTTTACAAACAGTTGTTAAAACCAAGAATGATTGAAGAGAAAATGTTGATTCTTCTTCGTCAGGGTAGAATATCAAAATGGTTTAGTGGTATTGGTCAAGAAGCTATTTCGGTAGGTGTTACTGCCGCATTGCATAGTTCAGAATACATTCTGCCTATGCACCGTAATTTAGGGGTTTTTACCACTCGCGACATTCCTTTGCATCGCTTATTTTCACAATGGCAGGGCAAATTAGGCGGATTTACAAAAGGTAGAGATCGTAGTTTTCACTTTGGTACGCAAGAGTTTAGAATTATTGGGATGATATCGCATTTAGGGCCACAATTAGGTGTTGCAGATGGTATCGCGCTGGCGGATAAATTACAAAGCAGAAAACACGTAACGGCTGTTTTTACCGGCGAAGGCGCTACAAGCGAAGGCGATTTTCATGAAGCTTTAAATGTGGCAGCCGTTTGGAATTTACCTGTGCTTTTTTGTATTGAAAATAATGGTTACGGACTTTCAACACCTACAAACGAACAATTTAAATGTAAAAATCTAGCAGATAAAGGTATTGGCTACGGTATGGAATCGCATATTATCGATGGGAATAATATTTTAGAGGTATTTACCAAAATTAATTCCATTAGTAGCGATTTAAGAGAAAATCCCAGACCTGTGCTTTTAGAATTTAAAACCTTTAGAATGCGCGGTCATGAAGAGGCGAGCGGTACTAAATATGTACCTCAAGAGTTGATGGATGCTTGGGAGAAAAAAGATCCCATTGCAAATTATGAAGCTTATTTGTTGAAAGAAAACATTATTTCATTAGAAGATATTAAAACGTTGAAAGCGACTATTCAAACTGAAATAGATGAAAACCTTCAAATTGCCTTTAATGAAGAAGAAATCTCTAGCACAATAGAAGAAGAATTAAATGATGTGTATAAACCCTATGAATACGAAGAAGTTTTACCCACATCAAAAACCAAAAATATTCGATTAATTGATGCGATTTCCGAAGGCTTGAAACAATCTATGGAAAAACACGATAATCTGGTGTTAATGGGTCAAGATATTGCCGATTATGGTGGTGTTTTTAAAATTACAGAAGGTTTTATCTACGATTTTGGGAAAGAAAGAGTCCGAAATACCCCTATTTGTGAATCTGCCATTGTTTCCGCTGCTATGGGCTTATCAATTAATGGCATGAAAGCCATGGTTGAAATGCAGTTCGCAGATTTTGTAAGTAGCGGATTTAACCCAATAGTCAATTATTTAGCAAAATCGCATTACCGATGGAATGAGAATGCCGATGTTGTAGTGCGCATGCCCTGTGGTGCTGGTGTTGGTGCAGGGCCTTTTCATTCACAAACTAATGAAGCATGGTTTACAAAAACCCCCGGTTTAAAAGTGGTATATCCTGCTTTTCCGTATGATGCAAAAGGACTTTTAAATACTGCGATAAACGATCCAAATCCTGTATTGTTTTTTGAGCATAAGGCCTTATACCGAAGTTTATACCAAGACGTTCCGGAAGATTATTATACGATTCCCTTTGGCAAAGCAGCCAAAATTAGAGAAGGGAATGATATTACTATTGTGTCCTACGGAGCAGGAGTGCACTGGGCGATAGAAACTTTAGAAAAT
>JANQTG010000064.1 GCA_030731855.1 Cellulophaga sp.
ATTTATTTTATAATTTTGCACTCTTATTTGCTCAAGTGGCGGAATTGGTAGACGCCCTGGATTCAAATTCCAGATTTGAAATTTAATGCCTCGGTGGCGGAATTGGTAGACGCGCCGGATTCAAAATCCGGTTCTAACGAGTGCGGGTTCGATTCCCGCCCGAGGTACGAGAAAAAAGCTTAGATGAAAATCTAGGCTTTTTTTACGATCAAAAACGGCATTTTTTGACCTCGGGTACAACATAGGTACAACATTTTACTGTTTTGATAATCAAAATAAAGATTATCATTATTTACCATTAAAAACAGTCAATAGCTATTATTTCATTACTTCTTCCATAGATTTTGAGTTATAAGTCCTAGATATTAAGTCTGTTTGATTCAAAGCAATACGAATTAAATTACTGTTAAACTCAATAAAAAATTATACGTTCTAACTTAAAGTCAACTTGTCAAGTTTTTTGGGTAAAAAAAGGTTACTTATTAGGTATCCCATAAAAATATCTTGGAATTCCATTTTTAAAACTGAATTGTATGTCGATTGTTTAACTAAAAATAAATTTATTCAGATGTTGTATAATTTAAGGTAATTCTAGTGCCGCGACCAGGTTGAGAACTTATAAAAAGTCTGCCATTAATATAGCTTACTCTTTCTTTCATATAAAAAAGCCCCATACCACCTTCGCTGTTATTTTTAACTTTTTCGGCAATAAAAGCTTCATCAAAACCTTTTCCGTCATCATCAATAACGACACTAAGAATGCTGTCCGAATAGCTAATGCTTAACAAAATATAGTTAGCGTTGGCGTATTTAATAGCATTGTTAATTGCTTCTTGTGAAACCCTATAAATATTAGTCTCAGCAAGCGAATCGAACCTAATATTTTCATTTGTTTTATTCTCAAAAAGAATATTTTTCCCTGTTAGCTTAGCCAATTCTAAGGTCATTTTTTGTAAGGCTGGAAAAAGTCCATGGTCTTTTAGTTCCGGTGGAGTTAAATTAAAAGTTGCTGTGCGTACTCCTTTTATTAAATCAGAACAAAGTGTTTTTAAATAGGCAATTTTCTCCGAGGTTTTTTCTTTGTTTTCTAGATTAATAGATTCTATATTAAATTTGAGTGCCGTAAGCATTTGTCCAATACCATCATGTATGTCTTTTGCAATACGTTTACGTTCTTCTTCTTGCCCTTCAACGATTTGGCTTGCCTGAATTTTCTTTTGAAGTATTTTATCTTCAAAATTCTGTTTAATTAATTCTTCAACCTTAGCTTGGTTGCGTTTACGCTCCGTAATGTTCGAGCATAAAAGAAGTACACTTTGTTTTTGGTTATATTGGTTCAGAGGAATTATAGACATATCTAACCAAATAGCATCTTTGTTTTTTGTGCCAATACAGAGTTCTTCTGAACGAATTGTATTTCTATTATTTTTTAAAACTTCTTTTAAATATTCTTGTTGACCTTCATTTGTAGTAAGTACTTCCGACAAAGGTTTTAATAAATCTTTATCCGAACATGCTAAAAGTTCTTGAAATTTTTTGCTCATAAATACAATACTACCATCGTTTTTTGTACTGGCAAACAAGGCGGCATTATCAATCACAAAATTAAGTTCTTGTAATTCTTGTAGCGATTTTTCTTTTTCTTCGAATAAATGTTGAATTTTTTGGTTTTTGCCATCGGCTTCTAACTGATTTTTCATCAATTTAGAAATGGTTTTTTTTATTTGAAAAGAAAGAGGTTTAAAAATTAAAATAATTTCTAATATTAAAATAAGTAAGGAAAACGATACTAAAAGATATTCTTTAAATTTTAAATTTTCAAGTTGTTTTTTACTTCTAACATCATACTCATTAACAATAGTATCCATTAAATTTAAAAAGATACTTTCATTGGCTATTAAGGTTTGAATATCTTTTTGAAGAACACTTTTTTCGGGGGAATAAGAAATAATAGTTTCTGTGGCCTTTACCATAGCATTATGATAGGGCGAAATTTTTTTAAACAAGGCTAGAATATCTTCATGTGTTTCTTGCTCTATGCCAATAGAATCATTACCAAATTGAAGCGCATAATGCGATATTTTCCAAATATTTAGGGTTTGTTTAAGGTTTTTTAAAATAGCTTCTTTCTCAGCAACGGAAGAAGGCTCTTTTAAGAGTAATACTTCTTTTACTAGTTTTTGACTGTATGCACGTTGTCGCCCTGCTACATTAATAATACGAGAATCTCCTAGTTGTGAACTTAAATGGGATTGTATCAATAGTTGCGCTACAATAATGGTCAATGCAATGCCTGCTAAGGCAAGTAAATACCATTTTTGAATTCTCAAAAAAGTAGCAATATCTAAGGGGTATTCTCTTTTAGTTTTATTCATGGTATTTGTAATTTAACATTACAAAAGACTATTTTTTAGGCTAACGCTTTACGAACCAAAGCCAAAGAGTTTAGAGACAAAGGCAAATCTAATGCTGCTTTCTGTCCCTTTTCAGACATTTTTCGCCAAGTTTTCTGTAAAATATCGATCATTTTTTCTTCGGAATATTTTTTAGCAAAAGCTTCAAAATAAAACTCTAGAAATACCAAACAGATAACATCTTCAAGCGTTCGGGTATCCTTATTTTTTTTAAGTTGTTTTTTTTCTAATAGAAAAGCAACTTTATCGATAATCTGTTCGTTATACCCAACCTCTTTTAAAATTTCACTTGCTTTTTTAGCGTGAAATATTTTTAAGTCTTTTCGCCAGTTTAGGTATCCAATTTTATTCATTTCGTAAGCATCCCTTGCAATTTCCCATCTGCAAATATGCTGACACCTAGCAGTTAATTTTAATTCTATTGGAGCATCGGGTGCAAAATCATTTAATTTTTGTGTCATTCGAATAGCATAAAGAACTTCTTTAGCGTATTCTTGTCCTTTATAAGTTTCTTTGTTCGGATCTTTTTGATTGGCTAGATCAAAAAGTTCAAAAGCTTTTTCTAATTTATCCGATGATACCATAGTGTATTTTGGTTTGCTTCAAAGCTATTCAGAAAAACCAATATACACAAAATCATCTTCTACTTTTATAGGATAAGTTGCAATTGCCGGCAAAGTACCATTTAAGTTTTCGCCTGTTTCTAAAGAAAAGGTGTTTTTATGTAAGGGGCATGCTATTTTCGGTATCCCTACATCTTCGCCAATCATGCCGCGAGATAATACCATTTCTAATTTATGTGGACATAAATTTTGACATGCATACCACTTACCCTGTCGTGTAAAATTAAAAACAGCTATTTGTTTCTCCTTATATTTTACACAGGCACCACCATTTTTAGGAAACTTACTAATTTCGGCAGCTTTAAACCATACGGTAACTTCTTCAAGTGCTGTAGTGTTGTATTCTTTTAAAATTGAATCTATCATAATTGTCTTATTTTATTTGAAAAAGAATTATACCCAAGGCGTAGGCATTTTTTGATCTCTTAACGATACAAATTCTATATTTTCATCCTCTTCTTCCGAATTTACAAAGTGTGTATATTTAGCTCTTATTTCAGGATTTTCAACGGCTTCTTTCCATTCACATTTATAGGTATCTACTAAGAATTGCATTTCTTTATCGAGTTGATCTGCAATACCAAGACAATCGTTAATCACTACATTTTTTACATAATCAATACCACCTTCGAGTTTTTCAAGCCAAGTTGCGGTTCGCATTAGCGGTTGTGCAGTTTGTATGTAATACATTAAAAAACGATCTACGTATTTTATGGCTGTTTCATTATCTACTTTTTCAGCCAATAATACCGCATGTTTTGGGTTGGCACCACCATTACCACAGATATAAATATTCCAACCACCTTCTACAGCTATAAAGCCAAAATCTTTACCACGAGCTTCTGCACACTCTCGAATACAGCCAGAAACCCCACCTTTAAACTTATGAGGTGAACGTATGCCCTTATACCTATTTTCTATGGCTATGGCAAAGCTTACACTTTCATCCATACCGTACCTACACCAAGTAGAACCTACACAACTTTTTACAGTTCGTAATGATTTTCCGTAGGCCTGACCAGTTTCAAAACCTTCTGCAATTAACTCTTCCCAAATAAATGGTAATTCGTGCAGTTTTGCTCCGAACATATCAATACGTTGACCACCTGTGATTTTGGTATATAAATCATATTTTTGGGCAATTCTACCCATTGCAATCATCTGCTTAGGAGAAATTTCACCTCCAGCGACACGAGGTACTACAGAATAGGTGCCATTTCGTTGAATATTTGCCAGAAAACGATCGTTAGAATCTTGTATGGTGTCTTGTTTATTAGCAGTTTCATTGAAAATACTTGCAAAAATAGAGGCGGCTACTGGCTTGCAAATTTCACAACCGTTGCCATTTCCGTGCGTATCTAACAGTTCGTCATAATCTTGAATATGCTTCATTTTAACGATATCGTATAATTCTTGACGCGAATACTCAAAATGTTCACAAATACGCTCTTTTACTACTTTTCCTAAGGATTTTAAAGTTTCATTAATCAAGTCGGTTACCATAGGTTTACAACCTCCACAACCTGTTGTTGCTTTAGTTGCTTTTGCAATATCTTTCATGGTTTCATAACCATCGTCTTTTACAGCACAACAAAGCTGACCTTTAGTAACCGCTTCACAAGAGCACACTACAGCCGTATCGGGCAAATCCATAACACTTCCAAAAGATGCGCCTCCTTCGCTGGTAGGTAAAATTAATTGCGAAGGATCTTCAGGTACCGGCATTCCGTTGAGGTAAATTTGATGCAGCATATGATAATCCGTCGCATCACCTACTAAAATTCCACCTAACAATTTTTTTCCATCAAGACTTACATTTATTCTTTTATATAAGTATTGGGTTTTATTTTCAAAAATGATAGAATGCCCTTTGCTAGCTGGCATAAATGGTTCTCCAAAGCTAGCTACATCAACACCTATTAGTTTTAGTTTGGTCGACATGTCAACTTCATCTACCATCACTGTTTCAGAATTTTCTAGTATTTGATCTACGGCGACTGTTGCCATTTCATAACCAGGAGCTACTAAGCCATAAATCATTTGATGATACAAGGCAATTTCGCCAATAGCATAAATACTTTCGTCTGAGGTTTGCATTTTATTGTTCACTACAATGCCGCCACGCACTCCCATTTCTAATCCGCTAGATTTTCCTAATTCGTCTCGTGGCCGAATACCCGCAGAAATAATAAGCATTTCTACATCTAATACATCATCTTCACCAAATTCCATCCCAGTAATGGCTTTATCTCCTAATATTTGGTTGGTAGCTTTACTTAAATGTATATGTAAGCCTATAGACTCGAGCTTCAATTGTAAAACTTGACTACTTCTCGCATCTAGTTGCCGAGGCATTAATTTAGGTGCAAACTCAACAACATGAGGCTCCAAACCCATATCCATAACCGCTTTACCAGCCTCTAAACCTAGAAGTCCACCACCTAAAATAGCAGCTTTTGCTTTTGGATTTCTTATTTTTAGTTCGGCGGCGTAAGCCAACATACCTTCTAAATCTTCTATAGTACGATACACAAAAACACCTTCTTTTTCTACGCCTTTTATAGGCGGTACAAAAGCAGAAGAGCCAGTCGCTAAAACTAAGTAGTCATACCTATACTCTTGATTTGAAGCAGTTGTAATTTTTTTGTATTTTCTATTGATGTCTGCAACACGTTCACCGACCATAAGATCAATACCATTTTCAGCATACCATTCTGCCGGAGCCATTTCTAAAGCTTTTGCATCTTGATTTTCAAAAAATTCACTTAAGTGCACGCGGTCATAAGCTGGTCTTGGCTCTTCTCCAAAAACAATAAGCTTATAATTTTTACTTTTTACTTTTGCTATAAATTTCTCGCAGAATTTATATCCTACCATTCCATTACCAACAACAATTACCGTTTTCATACGTATGTTTTTCATATTACAAAAACAAAAATACGTATTATTACGTATTATTTACGTATTTTTATCAAAATAAATACGTAGTTTTGTTGTCATATTAATAATTATAAACCTATAAATCTGTAATTATGAGTTTAATGAAGAGTCCAAGAGTAAGTTTAGTAGGTGCTGGTCCTGGTAGTAGTGATCTTATTACACGGCGAGGTTTTAAGGTGTTACAAGAAGCTTCAATTATTTTATATGATGCATTAGTAAGTGAAGAATTATTGAATGAAATTGACATTACTATTCCGAAAATATGTGTAGGAAAACGTTGTGGAGAACATTCGTTTACACAGGATAACATTAATAAATTAATTGTAGAAAAGGCTTATACTTATGGCCATGTGGTTCGTTTAAAAGGGGGCGATCCTTTTGTTTTTGGTAGAGCTTGTGAAGAAATCGAGTACGCATCTTCTTTTGGTATACCGGTAACTGTAGTTCCCGGAGTAACAAGCGCAATAGCTGTACCGTCAAGCCAAGGAATACCTGTAACTCGAAGAGGTATTAGTAGTAGTTTTTGGGTCATGACTGCGACCAAAAAAGATGGTAATTTTTCTGAAGATTTAAAATTTGCTGCAAAATCATCAGCAACTTTAATCATTTTAATGGGCGTACGCAAATTTCATGAAATAGCGAATGAGGTGACTAAATATAGAAATCCTCATACGCCTTTTGCCATTATACAAAATGGTACTTTACAAAAAGAAACCTGCATTACAGGAACCTTAAACATGAGTAATTCTATTCAAGATCAGTTGAATATTAGTTTACCTGGTATTATTGTGATTGGTAATGTAGTTGCAGAGCACCCTTCATTTTTCGAAGAAGAGCTGCAACGTGTATTACATTCGAACTTCTAATTTTTACTGTTCAATTTCGTCAATTCACTTTTATTTGTAGCCTTGGTTTTGATAAGGTATTAACTAAGAATAAGATATCAATCAATTTATTTTTTCAAATAGCTTATGATCTAAAGATTTAGTAAAATCTAAGATCTAAACTTCACTTTTCTTAAGAATACCTCTTTTTTTTATAAAATTCATAAAAACACCTATAAATAAGTATTTCTATATGTTGAATTAAGTATAAATACGTAATAATACGTACTTTTGATAGTGTAAAGCAAATAGCCAATCTTATTTAAATTATAATCATGAAAAATTTCACGACTAACCAAGCAACTAAGTTAAACCTAAAAGATTTTAAAAGTATTCCAATGCGAACATTTTGGATTACATCTTTCGCATTCTTTTTGTGCTTTTTTGCTTGGTTTGGGATCGTACCTTTTATGCCAGAGGTTGTGAAAGATTTAGGTTTATCTCCTTCTCAAAAATGGAATTCTATAATTTTAGCAGTTACAGGAACGGTTTATGCCCGATTAGCTATCGGTAAATTGTGTGATACTTATGGCCCAAGGTTATGTTATACCTATTTATTAATTTTTGGTGCCATACCTGTAATTCTTTTGGGTTTTGTGCAAACGCCTTTACAATTTTTAATTTGTAGGCTATTTATTGGATTTATTGGAGCGTCGTTTGTGATTACGCAATTTCATACCTCAATAATGTTTGCGCCAAATATTGTGGGTACGGCAAATGCAACTTCCGCAGGCTGGGGAAATCTAGGAGGTGGCGCTAACCGCTTAGGAATGCCTTTAATTGCTGCGGCAGTGGTTAGTTTTGGTGTTTCTGACGACGTTGCTTGGCGTTATGCTATGGTTATTGCTGGTGTCTTGTGCATTGCTATGGGCTTGGGATATTACTTTTTTACGCAAGATACTCCAGAAGGCAATTTTGCAACACTAAAAGCAACAGGTAAAATGCCGACGTTAAAAAAAGATGAAGTATCGTTTTTAAGTGTTTTAAAGGATTATAGAGTTTGGATTTTATTTTTAGTTTATGCCGCTTGTTTCGGAATAGAATTAACAGTTTATGGTACTATGGATGATTACTTGCAAAATAGATTTGGTTTAGAAAGAACTTTTGCTGGTAATCTAGTCTTGTCATTTGCACTAATGAACCTATTCGCAAGAACGCTAGGAGGTTATTTTGGCGATAAATTTGGCAATAGTAAAGGTTTAAGAGGCCGCGTTATATTCTTGGCTCTAATTTTAGCAGCAGAGGGAATTATGTTGTCTTTATTTTCGATGACAACAAGTTTAGTGATCGGAATGATTTTTTTAATTGCCTTTAGTTTAACTGTTCAAATGGCAGAGGGTGCTACGTTTTCTGTGGTGCCATTTATCAATAAAAAGGCTATTGGGTCTATTTCTGGTATTGTCGGTGCAGGGGGTAATGTTGGTGCGTTTTTAGCCGCAATACTATTAAAATCTAAATCGGCAGTAGCAGAAAGTAATGCTATAGCAGCTTCTAGTAATCTTGGGGAGCAAGCTATAAAAGCAGCTCAAACAAGTGCTTCAGCGGTTGCAGTTTCTAGTGGTTACTTTATAATTGGTGGTTGTATTGTTATGGCAGCCTTACTTTCTTTGGCTATAAAATTCAATAAAGTGGATAAAAAGCTAAAAACTCTAGACCTCAATATTCAGTTAGCAGACCAATAAACTTCTTATTTTTTGAATCGGATAACAACACATACAGATAAACTAAAGGTAGGCATAAATTCGTCTTCAAATACCAATTGTATTACTTGTTCTAATACCAATTGTTTAATAAATAGAAATACAGCATCTAAACAAATTGCTATTTTTTCAGAAGAAAAAACACAAATTGCTTGTAAAAAGGGACAACAATTTATCATCGAAGGTGCTCCTGTAAATGGTCTTTTCTTTATTCTAAAAGGCAAGGTTAAAGTTTTTAGAACAGGCATAAATGGTAAAGAGCAGATTGTCCGTTTTGCTAAAGATGGTGACATTATAGGGCATCGTGGTTTCGGAACAGACGAATACTACTCGATAGGTGCTATGGCTTTAGAAAACACGGTACTTTGTTACTTTTCTGGAAAAAAATTACAAAATATATTAAAAAATAACGCCTCTTTTGCCTACGATTTAATGCTGTTTTATGCAAATGAATTAAATAAAAGCGAGGCAAAAGTAAAATCGATCTCTCAAATGACGGTGAGAGAACGTATAATCGATAGCCTTCTTTACATCCATACAAAATTTAATACTCTTAACGGATTTTTGCATATTGTTTTAACTCGAAAAGAATATGCAGATTTTGCAGGCACTACCGAGGAACAAGTGATTAGAATATTTTCGAGCCTTAAAAAAGAAAAACTTATTCATACCAAAGGCAAAAAAATAGGGATCAATGATATTGGCTTACTTAAAAAAGAAATTTCAGCGCACAACTTCTACCTTCATTTATAAATTTTTTCCGTTTTAAATACCACTCTAAATGTTATTACGTAAACATACGTAATTATTTTATTTGTTTAAATATCAAATAAACAATTAGTTATGGTAAAAACCTGTTTTATAATAGGTTTTATACGGGTGTAAAAAGAGGTTTTTAGCTGTTACATATCATAGAAAATAATTATAACTACTTATATATTTGCTATAAATACGTATAAATACGTATAAACTCAAAAATAATCCATTATGAAACATGTAATTAAAAAATCAGTTTTGCCTCTACTACTAGCTATTTTGCTGGTGGCCTGTGGGGGGAAAGAAAAGAAAGCAAATGAAGTTGTTCCAACAGTACTTGAAAAAGGTAAACTTGAAATTGAGAAACCGCAATTGACCTTTGGCTTTATCAAACTAACCGATATGGCGCCTTTAGCCATTGCCAAAGAAAAAGGCTTCTTTGAAGAAGAAGGACTTTTTGTCTCTGTTGAAGCGCAGTCGAACTGGAAAAATGTATTAGACCGTGTTATAGACGGTCAGTTAGACGGTTCACATATGTTAGCAGGTCAGCCTATCGCAGCAGGAGCAGGTTTCGGAAGACAAGCAAAATTGGTAACCGCTTTTTCTATGGATTTAAATGGTAATGGTATCACTGTTTCAAATGATGTTTGGTCTAAGATGAAACCAAATGTACCTATGGATGAAGAGGGTAAACCTGTTCATCCGATCAAAGCCGATGCTTTAAAACCAGTTATAAAATCCTATAAAAATGATAACAAACCTTTTAAAATGGGTATGGTATTCCCTGTATCTACACACAATTATGAAATTAGATATTGGTTAGCAGCAGCTGGCATTCATCCTGGAATGTACACGGCAGAAAATGTACAGGGCCAAATAGATGCTGAAGTTCTTTTATCTGTAACACCACCACCACAGATGCCAGCAACCTTAGAATCAGGTACTATTTATGGCTATTGCGTTGGAGAGCCATGGAACCAGCAAGCTGTTTTTAAAGGAATAGGGGTGCCAGTAGTCACTAATTACGATATCTGGAAAAATAATCCTGAAAAAGTATTTGTAATGACAAAAAAGTTTATAGATGATAATCCAAATACGACGGTAGCGGTAACCAAGGCATTGATTAGAGCAGGTAAATGGTTAGATGAACCATCAAACCGAGCAGAGGCTGTAAAAATATTATCTAAACCTCAATATGTAGGCGCTCCAGAAGAGGTGCTGGCCAATTCTATGACAGGAACTTTCGAATTCGAAAAAGGAGATAAACGAGCTATGCCCGATTTTAATGTGTTTTATAAATACAATGCAACTTACCCTTTTTATTCTGACGGTATTTGGTTTTTGACTCAAATGCGCAGATGGGGACAAATTACCGAGGCTAAACCAGCAGCTTGGTATCAAGAAACGATTAAGGAAATCTACAGACCTGATATTTGGAAAAAAGCAGCTGATTTATTAGTGGCCGAAGGGAAAATTCCTAAAACCGATATCCCAACTACAGACGGGTACAAGCCAATAACCACCGATTTTATTGATGGAAATAAATATGACGCCAAAGATCCTATTGGATATATCAACAGTTTTGCTATTGGAAATAAGGATTAATACATACTACATACAATCTAGGAAAATCAAAAAGATGGAACAAGAAATCATATTGAAAAAAGAAAACCAAGGTTTTGCCATTATAAAGCCCCTTACGAACTTCTTCAAAGTAAAATTTGAAAAAGATAATGTATTGAAGTTTTTAAAGAAAACAGGAATAACCTTAATCTCTATTCTTCTTTTTCTTGCCTTTTGGCACTTTGGTTCAAAAGCATTGTACAATAAAGAGGCGACTTACAAAATAGAAAAGGCTTTAGCAGAACAAGGGCAAGCAGCGGCAGAAGCAGAAAAGGCTTGTATAGCTTCACGTGACAGTAGTTGTCAACCCAATACGCTGCCTTCACCTTCTCAAGTTTGGGCTTCTTTCCAATCCTTAATTGCGGATCATTACCTTATTAAAAACAAAAAACAGGCATTTGCTGATAAATTGGCAACAACGAATGAAAAACTTGTTGCCCAAGGAAAAGAAGCTATTGTGTATACAGGTAGAGCTTCTTTTGTAGACACGGTACTTACAAGTATAAAAACAGTATTTGCAGGGTTTTTGTTAGCCATGATTATTGCGGTTCCATTAGGTATTTTTATTGGTCTTAGTCCGTCTTTACGAAGTGCCTTTAACTGGTTTATTCAAATATTTAAACCGGTATCGCCTGTAGTATGGTACTTATTGGTTTTTATGATTGTAAAAACAATATATATCGGCGCTAGTTCAGATAATGCTTTTGTTATTTCTTTCATCAGTGTTGGTTTGTGTGCTATGTGGGCAACTTTAGTGAATACAGCAATGGGAGTTTCTTCAGTAGATAAAGATTATATAAATGTTGCTAAAGTTTTAAAGTTAGGTACTTTTCAAAAGGTATTTAAAGTGATTCTTCCATCATCATTACCCTTAATATTTACCGGATTACGTATTACACTTTCTGTGGCTTGGATGGTATTGATTGCTATAGAATTATTAGCTCAGAGTCCCGGATTAGGGTTATTTGTTTGGGAAGAATTTCAAAACGGAGCTAACGATTCTAACTCAAAAATTATTGTAGCCATGTTTGTGATCGGAATTATAGGGTTTTTGTTAGATAGGCTAATGCTTACGGTGCAACAAATGGTATCATTTAATAAAAACGAAGGAATATAAACCCAAACGAAAATCAAATGGCCTATTTAGAATTAAAAAACGTAAGTAAAACCTACCATCAAGGAAAAGACAACACAGAGGTTCTCTCTAATATAAATTTAAAAATTGAAGAAGGAGAATTTGTGGCTATTGTTGGCTTTACAGGTAGTGGAAAAACCACTTTAGTAAACTTAATAAACGGACTTATTAAACCTACAAGTGGAGAAGTTTTGTTTAAAGGAGAACCCGTAGTTGGTACAAGTCATGAACGAGGCGTTATTTTTCAAAATTATTCTTTACTTCCTTGGCTAACCGTTTTTCAGAATATTGCAATGGCTGTAAAAGAAGCTTTTCCAAAAGAAAATAAGGCACAAATAAAAAATAGAGTAGAAAGCTATGTAGAAATGGTGGGCTTAACCCATGCGATTTATAAAAGACCAAAAGAATTGTCTGGCGGAATGCGCCAGCGTGTTGCTGTAGCAAGGGCATTAGCCATGAAACCTGAAATGATTATTATGGATGAACCTTTAGGGGCTCTTGATGCGTTAACACGTGGTAATTTACAAGACGAAATTTTAAATATTTGGAACCAAGATAAACGTACCGCCTTACTTATCACCAACGATGTGGATGAAGGTATCTACATGGCAGATCGTATTATTCCCTTAAAGCCTGGACCAAAAGCAACCTTAGGCCCTGAATTTAAAATTAATATAGCGCGTCCTCGTGATAAAACAGCATTAAACGATAATGCTGATTTTAAAAAAACTAGAAATGAAATCATCACCTATTTAATGGCTATAGGCGATGATAGAAAATCTGTTTCAGCACAACAATATAGTTTACCAGACCTAACTCCTAAAAGTTTTGTGAGTCAATTTTAAAAAGTGAAGCGATGAAAACAACAACGATTGAAAATGATAGGATAAGCTCAGAAAACGGAATTTTTTATCCGTCGAAAGTAATGCTAGATCTCAAAAATTTGAAAAAAGTATATCCGACTCCAAAAGGTGATTACGTGGTTTTAGAGGATTTAAATCTTCAAATTATGAAGGAAGAATTTGTCACCATCATAGGGCATTCAGGTTGTGGAAAAACAACTATGCTTTCTATGATTGCAGGTTTAAATGCTATTTCTGGCGGTAATATAGCCATACTTGGTCAACCCATAAAAGGGCCTGGGCCAGATCGAGGTGTTATTTTTCAATCACCGAGTTTAATGCCTTGGATGACCGCTTTGCAAAATGTGTTATTAGGGGTTAACCAGGTTTTTCCTCACGCTACTAAAACCCAACGCAAAGATATAGCTGAGTATTACTTACATAAAGTAGGTTTAGAGGGTGCTTTTCATAAAAAAGCAACCGAATTATCGCAAGGAATGCAGCAGCGTGTGGGCATTGCAAGAGCTTTTGCCATAAAACCTAAGGTACTGTTATTAGATGAACCCTTTGGGATGTTAGACTCTTTAACTCGTGGAGAGCTTCAAGATATTTTAATAGAAATATGGAACAAAGAAAAAATTACAGCGGTAATGATAACACATGATGTTGACGAGGCAATTTTTCTTGCAGATCGGGTGGTCATGATGACCAGTGGACCCAAAGCAAAAATTGGAGATGTTCTCGCTGTAGATTTTGAACGGCCTAGAACACGAAAAACAGTATTACAACACCCCGACTATTACAGCTACAGAAAACATTTAATAGATTTTTTAGAACATTAAAAACAATTACAATAATAAACAATCAAAACTTTAACTATGAAAAAACAACATGTATTAATAGGACTTTTATTTTTAGCTACACAATATATTAACGCTCAATTTACTATAGATGGTGAGTTTAGACCACGAACAGAATTTCGTCACGGTTTCGGAAGTTTAATTGCTGAGGCTGATGAACCAGGTTTTTCTATAAATAATAGAGTTCGCTTAAATGCAGGTTTTGAAACTGAAACATATTCCTTTTATTTAAGCCTTCAAGATGTGTTTACGTGGGGTGAAAATAGACAAATAAATCCGGTTGATGCCAATAATTCTTTTGCGATTTTTGAAGGGTGGGCATCACTAAAACTTGGATCAGGATTTTCAACTAAATTAGGGCGCCAATCACTTTCTTACGATGATCAAAGAATTTTAGGTGGCTTAGATTGGGCACAACAAGGTAGAAATCATGACCTTGCTTTAATTCAATATAAAAAAAATAAATTCATTGCAGATTTTGGATTGGCATTTAACCAAGATTTTGATGCTAATGCTGCTGATATTGGTGGTTTTTCAAATGTTGGCAATGAGTATATAGAAGATCCTAATTTTTTCACGTATAAGGCGATGCAATTTTTATATATGAAACAGCAATGGGAAAATTTTTCAGGAAGTCTTCTTTTAATGAATAATACATTTCAAAACTTTTCAGGAACACCAGCTGCTCGGGTTTATGACGGGCAAGGGGTAAGTAGTTTACAAACCTTAGGTACGCATCTTACCTATAAAGTAGGTGCTGTGGGTATTGCTGCAAATGCTTTTGTACAAACAGGCAACCGTATTAATGAAGTTGCTGTAAAAGGCGCTTATTTAGTAGGTCTTGATCTAGACTATAAAGTAGCTGCAAAAGTTACAGTAAATGCTGGTCTTGAGATTATTAGCGGTAATGATGCGGCTGCTGGTGAAACAGGTGCTTTTTTCCCTTTATATGGTACTAATCATAAATTTAACGGTTTAATGGATTATTTCTATGTAGGTAATCATGCAAATTCTATAGGGTTATTTGATGTTCATTTGGGGGCTAAGGTTATTCTTGATGATACTTCAAACCTATCCTTAAATATTTTAAATTTTAGTGGAGAACAAGAACTAGCCAGTGGAGAAAAATCTCTAGGAACAGAGATTGATCTTGTTTATACAAAAAAGTTTAAAGGAGGTTACACCATCAATATTGGATACTCTCAAATGTTTGCAAGTGATGGTATGTATGAATTAAAAGGAATTACCGAAGCAGATGCAGCAGGAACACAAAACTGGGCTTGGGCAATGTTGACGATTAAACCAAAATTTTTAAATACTGCAAAATAAAAAGTTTTATACTACCGTATTTCTAAAAAGTAATGCGGTAGTTTTTTAATACACCGCTTATTTAAAATTTTCAACGCACTTTCTAAGTAGTAAACTAAGTATTTTTTGAGCTATATTTGTATAAACCGTTTTGGATAATGCAAGATACAGTAGAAATTGTTTTAGCAGACGACCACTTTTTAATACGAGATGGTATTCGAGCACTACTTGAAGAAGAAAAAGATTTAGTGATTATTGCCGAAGCATCAAATGGGAAAGAAGCTGTTGAAATAGTACATCAAAAAAACCCAGATCTTTTAATTATAGATATTCGAATGCCAGAAATGAATGGTATTGATGCTATTGAGCTATTAAATAAGCAAGGTACAACTACCAAATCTATCATTTTATCCATGCACGATTCTGAGGAGTACATTTTAAAAGCTTTGGCTGCAGGAGCAAATGGGTACCTTTTAAAAGATACCGGTAAAGTTGAATTTATAAAGGCCATTAGAACAGTTCAACAAGGTGGTAAGTACTTTAGTGGAGATATATCAAACGTATTGGTCAATAATTTATTGAACTCTAATAAAACTCCTAACGAGAAATCCACTAAAGTAAATACAAACGAAACACCCTTTGATTTAACAAGTAAAGAACTTCAAA
The DNA here is from genome assembly GCA_030731855.1 of Cellulophaga sp. Classification (GTDB taxonomy): domain Bacteria; phylum Bacteroidota; class Bacteroidia; order Flavobacteriales; family Flavobacteriaceae; genus Cellulophaga. The sequence continues at coordinate 15,752 of JANQTG010000064.1, forward strand.
TTTTAGAATTAATATTGTCTGGCTTTACCAATAAGCAGATATCAGAAAAATTAGAAAACAGCAAGCGAACTATTGAAACACATCGGTTTAATCTGATGCGAAAAATGGATGTTAAAAACTTAATAGATTTATCAAAAAAAGCTCAAAAGTATAATTTAATTGAATTGTAACGAAAACCTCCTGCTTTTACAAATGGCATAATGCCTTTAGTTAGCGTTATTTTTTAATTGACATTTTAGGTAGTTGTAATCGTAAAATAGCCATAAGAAGTGTTATCTCTTTTTATTGGAGCTTATTTAGCAATACTACAAAATCTTCACTAAAAATTTACGAAATAACCACTACGTATTAATACGTAATTTTGTATATTTCCTTCTTCAATAGGGTGCCTATGCATCTTGAATTTTTACCATGCAAAAGAATACTACAAATAAAACTATTTGCTCCTACTGCGGCGTGGGCTGTGGAATAGTGGTTGAAAAAGATGCAAAAGGCATTATAACTGTAGAAGGCGATAAAGACTATCCTGTAAACAAAGGAATGTTGTGTTCTAAAGGTAAAAACCTAAATTATGTTGCACAAGATACCACAGATCGAATTTTATATCCAGAAATGCGTTGGAGCAGAAACCACCCCATGCAAAAAATTTCTTGGGATACTGCTTTTGATCGAGCCGCTGCTGTTTTTAAAAGTATTATTGATAAACATGGGCCAGATAGTGTTGGGTTTTATGTATCAGGACAATGTTTAACCGAAGAATATTATCTAGCAAACAAAATTATTAAAGGTTTTATAGGCAGTAACAACATAGATACCAACTCGCGATTATGTATGAGTTCTGCCGTAGTTGGGTATAAAAAAATGTTGGGTCAAGATTCTGTTCCAATAGCCTATGCCGATATAGAGCTGGCAGACTGTTTTTTAATTGCAGGCGCCAACCCTGCTTGGTGTCATCCTATATTATTTAGACGTATAGAGAAGCATAAAGAACAAAATCCGAATGTAAAAATAATTGTCGTTGATCCACGTAAAACCCAAACCTGCGCTTCGGCAGATTTGCATCTTCAAATTATTCCTGGAACAGACGTTATTTTGTTTAATGCAATTGCTAGACTACTCATTGAAAAGAAAAAGATAGATAAAAACTTTATAAAAAAACATACCGTAAATTTTGAAGCATGTAAAGCAAGTGCATTTCAATTAAGCACACGTCAAGCAGCCGAAAAATGTGGTATTCCTGTTGATGAAATTAAAAAAGCAGCATTGTACATTGGTAATGCAAAAGGCTTTATTAGTATGTGGACTATGGGCCTCAACCAAAGTGTTATTGGGGTTTCAAAAAATGTAGCGCTACTTAATTTATCACTTTTAACAGGGCAAATCGGTAAACCAGGCTCAGGGCCGTTTTCACTTACAGGACAACCAAATGCTATGGGTGGTCGTGAAGTTGGTGGTATGGCCAGTTTATTAGCGGCTCACAAAGATTTAAATAACCCTCAGCACAGAAAAGAAGTAGCTGATTTTTGGGGAGGAAAACCTATTCAAGAAAAACCAGGCTATACCGCTACAGAGATGTTTGATGCTCTCGACGAGGGAAAATTAAAAGCGATTTGGATTATTTGTACCAACCCAGTCGTAAGTATGCCAAACGCAAATAAAATAGAACGAGCTTTGAAAAAAGCAAGTTTTGTTGTAGTTCAAGAAATATCGCACAATTCAGAAACTACAAAATTTGCAGATTTACTTTTACCAGCTGCAGGCTGGTTAGAAAAAGAAGGCACTATGACGAATTCTGAACGCCGAATTAGTTATTTGTCAAAAATGATTGATGCTCCTGGAGAGGCACTACCAGACATAGAAATTTTATGGCGTTTTGCTCAAGCTATGGGTTTTTCAGGGTTTAATTATACTACAGCTAGTGAGGTTTATGATGAACATTGTTTATTAACAAAAGGCACTGATATTGATATTTCAGGACTTTCCTATTCAAGGTTAATAAATGAAGGAAGTTTTCAATGGCCAGTTCCCCATAAAACACACCCTGGTACTCCTCGGTTATTTAATGATCTTATTTTCAACACAATTGATAAAAAAGCACATTTTAATGCCCCAAAAGAGTTATACAACACCTCAGAACAAACCAATGCAGACTATCCATTAATCTTAAATACTGGTCGCATTCGTGATCAGTGGCACACCCGCACCAAAACAGGAAAAGTAAATCGCCTGCTTACCCATATACCTCAACCTTATTTAGAGATCAATAAAATCGATGCTTATTTAAGAAAACTAAGAGAAGGCGATATTGCGGTAATAAAAAGTAGAAGAGGGCAAGTACAAGTAAAGGTTACCATTACTTCTGATATTCGAGAGCGAGTCGTTTTTTTACCAATGCATTGGGGTAAAGTGCTACAGAATGATTTTGGGAGGGCTAATAACTTAACAAATGATATTGTTGATCCAGTTTCTAAAGAACCAGATTTTAAATACTGTGCTGTACAAGTAGAAAAGTATATAAAACCAAAGCAAAAAATAATCGTTATTGGAGCAGGAGCTGCAGCCTACAGGTTTATACAATCGTATAGAGAAAAGAATGAAACAGATGAACTACACGTATTTTCTAAAGAAAAAGATCCTTTTTATAATCGTGTATTGTTACCAGAATATGTTAGCGATGAACTTTCTTGGAAAGCCTTAGAAAAACTAAAAAAAGGAGAGCTAAAAAAATTAGGAATTATATTACATCAAGGTATTGGGATTTGTAAAATAATGGATAATGAAAAAACTGTTTTAGACACAAACGGTTTAACCCACAAATTCGATTTGTTAATAATGGCAACGGGTAGTAGAGCATTTATACCCAGTGATGTACAAGTAAATTTACCAGGTAGGTTTACCATGCGTGAACGTGGCGATGCAGATAAATTAAAAAAATATTTACAAGATACTGGTTTGCCTAATGAAGAACAACATGTAGTTATTGTTGGTGGAGGCTTATTAGGGCTAGAGCTTGCCGCAGCTTTAAAAAAAATAGAAGTAAATATCAGTATTATTCAGAGAGCGCCTAGGTTAATGGAGCGTCAGCTCGATAGCGTGGCAAGTAAATTATTAGCACAAGATGTCACCGAAAGGGGTATTCAGTTGTATTTTGACAATGAAGTGAGCACCGTTTTTAAAGAAAAATCTAGTGAACATAGCTTACTAATAAATTTAAAAACTGGAAAAACCATAAAATGTAATGCCATTGTTTATGCTATTGGTACACTACCTAATATAGAATTAGCAAAACAAACTAAGCTTAAAACACGAAGGGGTGTTGTTGTAAATTCTTATTTACAAACAAGTAATCCGTCTATTTTTGCGCTTGGGGAAATTGCTGAATTTAATAACTCGTTATTCGGAATAACCTCTGCTGCTGAACAGCAAGCAGATATTGCTGCGAATTATATTTTAGGAGATTTTAGTAGTATTTATAATGGATCGGTATTAATGAATATCCTAAAATTTGAAAACTTAGATCTTTGTAGTATCGGAATGGTAAATTCTCCAGCTGGTGATGATAGTTACCAAGAGATTATTTTGATGGACGTAAGCAAACGCTATTATAAAAAATGCATCGTAAAAGATGATACTTTGAAAGGAGCCATTTTAATGGGCGACAAAAACGAGTTTGCAGAATTTAAAAGATTAATCGAAGAAGAAATAGAACTTTCTGAAAAGCGCAACGAATTACTCCGAGGCACATCGAATACAAAACCTTTAAAAGGAAAGTTAGTCTGTTCTTGCAGTCAGGTTGGTGAGGAGAATGTTATAGATGCTATAAAAGAAGGCTGTTCCGATTTTACGAAACTGTGTTCTGAAACAGGAGCTGGGTTGGGCTGTGGAAGTTGTAAACCAGAAATAAAGGAAATTTTAAAAAATCAGCTTCAAGCAAGTAATTAAAAAGTAGTATTATGAATGATGATTTACACCGGATAATGTTAAAAGGCGGAGTAACCTCTCCTGGAGAACTAAAAGATGTCATTACGATGCTCGAAGCTGTGGGGCTAAAAGAAGTGTATTTTGGCTCTCGACAAGACCTTTTATTTCCCTTAGATAAAAGTAACAAAGAACAATTAGCCCTTGCGTCTAAATACAATACTGTCATTGTAGAAAAGCGAGCATATCAAAACATTGTATCATCGTATGTTTGTGCAGATATTTTTGATATGACCTATTGGCTAAAGGGTTCAACCTATTTATATATTTTAGAAGGATTTGATTATTTACCTAAACTTAAAATTAATATAACCGATTCCAAACAACGTTTAGTGCCCATTTTTAGTGGCAACCTTAATTTTATTGCTTCTGAAAGTGAAGATTACTGGTTCTTAAATGTAAAATTACCCCATTGGAAAACAGCAGCCTATTATCCTGTTTTAATTTATAGTTGGGATATTCATACAATATCAAAAGCTATTGAAGCTATTTATGAAGATATTCAAGATGTAGATGAGTTATTTTTTATGCTCAATAAAAATCTTGAAACCAATAATAAAACCATAGAAAAAGAGCTTAATGTACCTTATTTAACCTTTCCATACTACGAGGGGATGAACAGAATGGGCTTAGACCAATATTGGTTAGGTTTGTACTGGCGAAATAATAGATACGATTTAAGTTTTCTAAAAGAATTCTGTGGATTTTGTTTAGATAATGGTATTGGTAAAATATGCATTACTCCTTGGAAGTCTTTTATTGTAAAAGGTATAAAAATTCAAAGCAGAACAGATCTGGAGAAGTTTCTAGGGCAATGGGGAATTAATATTCGACATTCACAATTAGAAATGAATTGGCATGTACCCGTAGATGATTTAGAGGCCTTAGAGTTAAAAAAATTTTTAGTTTTAAGCTTTGATCAAAATGATATTAGTACCTACGGACTTACTTTTGGATTGAGTAACGATTCTGGTAAAAGATCGCATTTTTCGTCCATAATTATCGAAAAAAACACCCCTCCTAGTATTGTAAAAGATTTTACAATACGGCCTACCTATAATGTACTTTACTTTAAAAATTTCGATCCAAACACCAATATATACAAAGCTTATGCGCACGATGTAGATAAAATAGAACTACCAGGATTATTGATGGAACTGAGTAAAAACTATTTTAAACAATTGGGACACATTGAAGCTAAAAAAGAAGAAACAGAAAAATCTATAGACCAAGCTACAAGAGAAGTTTACCAATGCAAATCATGTTTTACTGTTTATGATGAAGTTTATGGTGATACAGCAGCAAACATTGAAGCTGGTACCTTATTTAACGATTTGTCAGAAAATTATTCTTGTCCTGTTTGTGAATCTTCAAAGTCTAATTTTGAAAAGAGAGCATTACAAGTTTATTAGTAAAAAAATTAAAGCTATTCTTTTGATGTTTAAATCTGCTAATTGAGAGTAGAATAAAGCCTACAATTTGGTTACCCATTACTTTGAAATATTGATAGTTAGTGAAAGACTATTGTTATTATCTTTAGTTCCAGTACAACTGTTGCACAGAATACAGTCGAAGTCAGTTATTAGCAATTTTTAAGCCACACTAAAATGTGCTTTTAAGCATTTAATTTATATTCTTACACTAAATTAAGGAATCGATTTTACAAGAGTAAGTCATAAAATTATGCTGCCTCAACTCAAACTCATCTAACTCTTATTCACCCGATAGGTAATTCTGTGGTTGGTAATGACCGTGCGTGCACGGATATTCAAAACAGCCGTTCTGGAAATAATAGGTGGACTGCATACAAA
>JANQTG010000065.1:0-1729 GCA_030731855.1 Cellulophaga sp.
ATGGGTGCAGACCAACTTTGACAGCGATGCCAATGGCAAACTAGACCGCATGCATGTTGATGTAACAAGACCTATACAAACCGATTCGGAAGGCTTAAAATTACCTGTGATTTATGCTACTAGTCCATATTATGCGGGTACAGCGGGAAACGAAGAAGGACTTTTTTGGGATGTGAAACATGAATTAGGTGAAAAAGCATCAAAACCACGCACCAAGGTTGAAGTAGTGCGTAAAGGAGAACGCCCTATCATATCAAATTCTGAAATAAAAAAATGGGTACCTAGAGGCTATATTGTAGTACACTCATCATCACCAGGGACAGGACTTTCACAAGGCGCTCCAACCGTTGGTGGCGAAAACGAATCGTTGGCACCTAAAGCGGTTATCGATTGGTTGTGTGGCCGTGGTAAAGGTTTTACGGCTATTGATGGTGATGAAGAAGTTAAAGCTTTTTGGAGTACCGGAAAAGTTGGTATGACTGGAACATCATACAACGGTACTTTACCTTTGGCTGCTGCCACTACTGGTGTTGAGGGCTTAGAGGCTATTATCCCAATCGCACCAAATACATCGTACTATCATTATTATCGTTCTAACGGTTTAGTGCGCAGTCCTGGTGGGTATTTAGGAGAAGATATTGATGTGTTGTATGATTTTATTCACAGTGGCGATGAAAGTAAGCGTGCTTACAATAATAAAACCGTTCGAGATACCGAAATGGCCAATGGGATGGATAGAGAAACGGGTGATTATAATGATTTTTGGGCAGGCCGTGATTATTTAAATCAAATGGCACCCATGAAAGCCGCACTTTTAATGTCTCATGGTTTTAACGACTGGAATGTAATGCCCGAGCATAGTTACCGAATTTATAAAGCTGCTAAAGAAAAAGGTATTCCCGCTCAAATTTATTACCATCAGAACGGTCATGGTGGTCCACCACCAATGACCATGATGAACCGCTGGTTTACACGTTATTTACATGGAATTGAAAACGGTGTGGAAAATGATAAAAGAGCATGGATTGTTCGTGAAAATGACGAGCAAGACAACCCGACGGCTTACGATGAATATCCAAATCCTGATGCAACTTCTATCCCTTTATACTTAAAAAATGGAGCTCCAAATTTTGGCAAATTAGAAACTAAGGCAAGTAAAAATAGAAATCCTGAAACTATTTTTGACGATTATACGATTGATGCGGCTACTATGGTACAAACAGGAAATTCTAACAATAGACTGTTGTTTTTAACGCCAACCCTTAAAAGTTCCATTCATATTTCTGGTGTGGCACAATTAAAAATCAAATTAGCCCTCAGCAAACCGGCAGCTAACTTATCGGTTTATCTAGTTTCATTGCCTTGGAATACCTCTAAAGAGGCAAAAATTACAGATAATATCATTACACGTGGTTGGGCTGATCCTCAAAATTATAAATCCATATCAGAAAGTGAGCCTTTAGAACCTGGCAATTATTACGAGCTTTCTTTTGATTTACAGCCCGACGATCAGATTATTGCAGCTGGTCAACAAATAGGATTATTAATTTTCTCTAGTGACAGTGAATATACCCTTTTGCCCCAGCCAGGTACGGCCTTAACTATCGACACAAACAACACGCTGCTAACATTACCTATTGTTGGTGGTTTAGAAGCCTTTGAAAAAGCTATAAAAGAATAAAAGTATTTTATTAAATTTACAACGTAAAAGAGATATTAACAATAAATA
>JANQTG010000065.1:1829-21465 GCA_030731855.1 Cellulophaga sp.
AGAATAAAAGTATTTTATTAAATTTACAACGTAAAAGAGATATTAACAATAAATATAATAAAAATGGCAAAGAGTCAAGACGCAAAAAAGAATGTAAAAAAAGAGCCTCTAAAAACGGCTAAAGAAAAAAAAGAAGAGAAAAGAGCTAAAAAAAATAAATAGATTTTTTCTAATTAATGAATTCATATCCCTAGGCTACACTTTCAGTTTAGGGATTTTTTTATGTCGCCTAGCTACTTAATCAAAATCAAAAATCTATTGAACACAATTTTCTTTTCGTCGGGTATCGATAATATAAATTATTTTCCAAATTTCGCCCTCTTTAACTAATTGAAAAGAATTTACACCACAATGGCTAAAAGTATCGTTTCGCCAAAATTCATAGGGTGTCCAAGCGTTCGCCATATCTCCATCGATTTGAATAGAATAGGATAGTATTTTCTCCTCAAATTTCATTGTTTTGGGGATGCTAACAATTGATTTTAGAAAATCAGTTATCTTTTGAGGGATAATAGTTACTTTTCCAAGTTCATCTTTTCCAATTCTCTGCATGATAACATTAGAACTTAAAACACTTTTTATCAAAACAGAATCTTGTGCATGAAAACCTTTAAAAAAAGTTGCTATACTTGCCTTTACTTCATCTTGTTCTTGATTTTGAGAAAAAACAGAATTAAAGCTAAATATCAGACATAAAATACACCAATACCGCATCGACTTTAAATTTTAAAATTCTAAATATCGAATATACTTAAAAAAATAGTGTTAGAAGAAATAAGACTTCGTTAAAAACAAATCAATTTCCTTACTTTTAGCATTCGAAAAAATATATTTAATGTCTGTAGCAAAAAAAGAATACAAAAGAATTACCGTAAAATCGCTCGTTGAGATGAAAAAAAACGGTGAAAAAATATCAATGTTAACCGCTTACGATTATTCGATGGCGAAAATTGTTGATGCCGCCAATGTAGATGTCATTTTAGTCGGCGATTCTGCCAGTAACGTTATGGCGGGTCATGAAACCACTTTACCCATCACTTTAGATCAGATGATTTATCATGCTTCTTCAGTAATCAGAGCTGTTGACAGGGCTTTAGTAGTAGTTGATATTCCCTTCGGAAGTTACCAAAGTGACCCAAAAGAGGCCTTACGTTCTGCCATCAGAATTATGAAAGAAAGTGGCGGACATGCGGTAAAAGTAGAAGGTGGAATCGAAATTAAAGAATCTGTAAAACGTATTTTAAACGCAGGAATACCCGTAATGGGCCATTTAGGCTTAACTCCACAATCCATTTACAAATTCGGTACGTACACGGTTAGAGCTAAAGAAGAAGAAGAAGCTAAAAAACTAAAAGAAGACGCTTTAATGCTCGAAAAAGCTGGATGCTTTGCCTTAGTTTTAGAAAAAATTCCTGCAAGTTTGGCGAAAGAAGTTGCTGAAATGTTAACAATTCCTGTCATCGGAATTGGAGCCGGAAATGGCGTTGACGGACAAGTATTGGTGGTGCACGATTTAGTTGGCTTAACTCAAGAATTTAACCCAAGGTTCTTACGCCGATACATGAACCTGTTTGATGAAATGGGAAAAGCAATTTCTGATTATGTAGCCGATGTGAAATCGAGAGATTTTCCGAGTGATGAAGAACAATATTAATGTAACAATGTATCAATTTTTCAATGTAACAATTTTTCGATTTGAAAATATTTGATTCTGGTGACTGAGCGTAGTCGAAGTCTAATAATGATTAGGATAGCAATTTTTTAATGTGACAATTATGATTTCGGGACTTGCCCGTCCGGCAGGCGGGTTCGAAAATGATTATTTAATGTAGAAATGTAATAATGTATCCATGACGAGTTGAAGTTTATTCTAATTTGATAATAAAAATTATCCCTTTGAAGGGATTATAGGGATGTTTTGAATGTTAAAAATAAATCAAAAACCTAAAACTTTAAACAAATCTGTCAACGAACAACTGACAACCAACAACCCTATCGATGTGGACAGTAAAATAATATCTACCCCTAAAAATCTTCAAGTTATTTATGAAGACAATCACTTAATTGCCATAAACAAAAGGCCTGGAGATATAGTTCAGGGCGATAAAACAGGTGATGCGCCTTTAAGTGAGGTGGTTAAAGAATACATCAAATTAAAATATAATAAGCCAGGTAACGTATACTTGGGTGTTACCCATCGGCTCGATAGACCGACATCAGGCATCGTAATTTTTGCGAAAACATCAAAAGCCTTACCACGACTCAATAAATTGTTTGCCGATAAAGAGGCTAAAAAAACCTATTGGGCTGTCGTTAAAAATCAACCACCTAAAGAAAAAGAACTTTTAACCCATTGGCTAAAACGAAATACGACTCAAAACAAATCTTATGCGTATAAAATAGAAGTTTCTGAGAGTAAAAAAGCCATTTTAGAATATAGTTTGATTAAAAAACTAGATAATTATTTTCTATTAGAAATAGATTTACAAACAGGGCGCCATCATCAAATTCGTGCGCAATTAGCGGCTATTGGTTGTACCATTAAAGGCGATTTAAAATATGGTGCAGACCGCAGTAACAAAGATGGGAGCATTCATTTACATGCGCGAACCTTAACCTTTACACATCCCGTAAAAAAAGAAACTATTAAACTAGTCGCTCCACCACCAAATGAAGCCATTTGGAATGCTTGTAATTAATTTTCTTTATATTTAACAAAACACCATACCATGAAAATCATTAAACATCTTTTTATTCTTGCTATAATTTCGCTGTTCATATCTTGTGGAAGCTACAATTCTATCGATACGTTTTATAACGCACATAAAAACGACAATCAGGTAACGGCTATTCGCGTTCCACATTTTATGTTGTCTTTGTTAAGCGGAATTTCCCCAGAGACAGAAGCGTTAATAGGAAATACTAGGGATTTACGCTATATGCAATTCCCAAGTGCATCCCCTGGCCGAACCGATTTTTTGAATACCCAAATGAATTCTATTACCGGGAATAGTTTTATTGAAGTTTTTAGAAAAAATGACGATTTAAAACGCAATGTAGTTTCCGTTAGAGAAAAAAAGAATGTAGTTAAAGAAATATTGATATATAACAATAACAGTCAACAAGGTTCTTTTCTATATTTTAACGGTAATTTTGACCCCATAAAAGTCCGAGAAATGGCTAAAAAATCAGATTTTGATAAACTTACCGATGGGTTGTTGCAACAGTTTAGCTTTGGTAATGAAAAAAAATAATTGTTTCAGGTTTCTAGTTTGAAGTTTCTGGTTACTTTAAAAAACTCAACACTTAAAACTCAAAACTAAGCTTTCCTAGAAGACCTAACACTCTCAATCACCACAGAGCCTAAAATTAAAACACCACCAATTATGGTATTTTGATTAGGTATTTCACTTAGAAAAATTGCACCAATTGTAATCCCAAAAATGGGCTGCACACTGCTTAAAATACTCACCGTAGTTATAGAAAAATGCTTAAAGCTGTTTAAAAACAAGGTATGACCAACAGCGGTAGTGATAAATGCCAAAGCTATTATTCCTTGCCATTGTGATACAATTGTAGCCATATCAACAGTAAAAATAAAAGGGAATAACAAAATGAATACCACGCCCATTTGGTAACTCATCAGCATAGAACCGTTATAATCCGCCACTTTAGTTTTTAGTACAATATTTCGTAAGGCATACACCAATGCAGATAAAACACCAATGAATACTGCCAGCGTATAATCATTTTCTAAATCAAATTTAGGCACTAAAAAGTAAATGCCTAATAAAACCATACACCCTAATGCTAAATGGACTTTTTGAAGCTTAGTCTTTAATAGCAATGGTTCTAAAAAAGCGGTAAGAATGGGATACGTAAAAAGCGAAATCATACCGATGGCTACATTAGACAATTTTAGGGCATAAAAATAACTAAGCCAATGCAAGCCCATTAAAAAACCACTTAATAAAACTGGTAGTATGTGTCTTTTTTCAATGTTTAGCGAAACCCCTTTAAACTTACAATATATCAATAAAAAAAGTAGTGCTATTAAAGCTCGTAAAGCGATCGTTACAGGTACAGGCAAATCTATATACCTTCCTAAAGCACCCGAAGTGCTGACAAAAAGCATGGCTACATTTATTTCTAAAAGATGGCTTATGTGATTGGTTTTCTTCAAAAAAAATTATCTAGTTAATAATTTTGCTTTCTCCTTCATAATCTGCCCAACAGGTTTCCCTTGTAAATGACTCTCTAACCACGATAGAATGTCTAAATACAAAAAGGCTCTTTTTTCATACGGATGATTTTCGAATTTTTTTAACTGGTCGTAAAGCTTTTGAAATTCATTTCTCAAATCGCTTGGATAAATATCACCCAAACCTCTTAAGAATTTAATCATTTCTTTTTGTACGGCGTGTAAATCGTTCATTTTCAACAAAAACTTATAGGTGCTTTTTAATTGAATTTCTAAATGATAATCCATGCCTGCTTCATAATGCGCCACCAAACTCAACACACGTGCAAAACACATTAAGTCTTCGCGCATTTTTAAGTTTTTATTATTGATGATTTTCTTTAAATATTGAATACAGGTTTTATTATCGCCTATTCCAAAATACAAACAAGCTATTTTGTAGTAAAATAACATAACATGGTGCTCATCAAATCGGTCTTTATGTTTGTTGATGCCATATTCGATAATCTTCACTAAATACAAGCCTTTTTCAAAAGTCCCCTCTAAAAAATGAAGGTTTAATTTGTTGCTATTGATGTATAAAAAGGCCAAAGAAGTAACATTATCATTTTGAGGAAAATTATCGTCTTTTATAGTTTCTTCTAATTTTTCTAATACTTCTTTAAATTGTGAACTATAGCGCACATGAAATAGCGATTCTAACAAATAATTATTTCCCTTTAAATAAAAAACCGGATTTAGATAAATCATTTCTCTATTTTCATAAAATAAATCGGTCCATTTACTCGCATATTTGTAGCACGATAAAAAATCTTGCGTTAAAAAACTATACCACAAATACGATTTATACAACCACAACTTCTCTCGAAAGCCGAGTTTTTCAATATCATACTTAGGTAAATGTTTTTCAAAATATTTTTTTATATACTGGTAGTCTTTATCTCCACGCACATAACCCATTTTCAGCATTTGCCCGTATAACTGCAAAGATAAATTCGATAATTTACTGGTCATTACATTCTGTGCAGAAAGCTCTTTTGCTTGTATCGCCAGCTCGTCTGCCCTATCTGGGATACTTCTAGTAATATATTGCGTTTCAATAACTTTTTCTAATTCTACAATTTCATAAGCAATATTTTTTTCTTCATTTTCAATGGCGGTGGTTTTTGCTTTATCTAAAATTTTAAGGCTTTGTTTGTATAGTCCTTTTTGATATAAAATGGTAGCAAAATCTAACTGTTCTCGAATTTGAACACGAATATTTTGATTGACAGGATTTAAACGTAAACTGACTAAAATTTGCTTATACAAATGCGCTTTTAGATTCGAAAGTTGGGCTTTTTTCACAATACCCGTTTCTAAAATTATTTTTTCATCATACTCCTTCACTTTATCTAAAAGATTAAAAAGTGCTAAAAATTTGGCATCCGTATTTACACCTAAACGCCCTACATATAATTTAAATTGTCGCTTTTCTGACTTTGAAAGCGACTTTATTAATACAAATAATGAATCTTTATTAGTAGTTGTCATCGTAAAAAATATTATTTAACCATTTGTATTACAGTAATTTATATACTCTTAAAAGTTCCTTAACGTTGTAAATGATTTTTTAAGTTCAATATAACTACTTATTCTAAGCATATATTCGTTACTAAGAGTAAAACTACGCAAATATAATGAGCAAAGATATAGTACAAATTTTTGATACCACATTAAGAGACGGAGAACAAGTGCCTGGTTGCAAATTAGACACCAAACAAAAATTAGTAATCGCTGAACGACTTGAATTGCTAGGTGTAAATGTAATTGAAGCTGGTTTCCCTATTTCTAGTCCTGGAGATTTTATTTCCGTTCAAGAAATTGCCAAAATAGTTAAAAATGCAACTGTTTGCGGGTTAACCAGAGCTGTAAAAAAAGATATTGAAGTGGCTGCCGAAGCCTTAAAATTTGCTAAATATCCTAGAATTCACACCGGTATTGGCACCTCTGATTCGCACATAAAATTCAAATTTAATTCTAATAAAGATGCTATTATTGAGCGTGCTATCGAAGCCGTTGCTTATGCCAAATCTTTTGTAGAAGACGTTGAGTTTTATGCAGAAGATGCAGGTAGAACAGATAACGAGTTTTTAGCGCGGGTTTGTGAAGCAGCCATCAAGGCTGGTGCTACCGTTTTGAATATTCCTGATACTACCGGCTATTGTTTACCAGAAGAATACGGTGCAAAAATTAAATATTTACGTGAAAATGTAAAAGGAATTGAAAAAGCAATCTTATCTTGCCATTGTCATAACGATTTAGGTTTGGCAACCGCTAATTCTATAGCTGGTGTTATTAATGGCGCACGCCAAATAGAATGTACTATAAATGGTATTGGTGAGCGAGCAGGAAATACAGCGCTAGAGGAAGTTGTAATGATATTAAGGCAACACCCAAGCTTAAACTTAGATACGACTATCAATAGTCGATTATTAAATGAAACGAGCCGCATGGTTTCTCAAAAAATGGGAATGTTAGTACAACCCAATAAAGCTATCGTTGGTGCTAATGCCTTTGCGCACAGCTCTGGTATTCATCAAGACGGTGTAATAAAAAACAGAGAAACCTATGAAATTATAGACCCTGCTGATGTTGGTGTAAACGAGTCGTCTATTGTTTTAACGGCACGTAGTGGAAGAGCTGCATTAGCTTACAGAGCAAAAATTGTAGGTTACGAACTTACTAAAATTCAGTTAGACGCTGTTTATGAGGAGTTTTTAATTTATGCAGATGTAAAAAAAGAAATCCTAGATGAAGATATTCACAAAATAATTGAAACTAGTAAAATAAAAATACAAACGGTCGCTTAATGAATATAAAAATAGCACTTTTACCTGGTGATGGAATAGGCCCTGAAGTTATAGCGCAAGCAGTAAAATGTTTGCAAGCTGTAGAAGAAAAATTTCAGCACGAGTTTACCTACACTACCGGACTTATTGGAGCGGCATCAATTTACAATACGGGTGATGCTTTAAATAAAGAAACCATAGACTTATGTCATGATTCAGATGCCGTATTATTCGGTGCTATTGGTGCTTTAGAATTTGATAATAATCCGGATGCTAAAATACGGCCGGAAAATGGCTTATTTCAATTACGAAAAGAATTAGGTGTTTTTGCTAATATTAGACCCGTTGCCGTTTTCCCTACGCTATTGAAAAAATCTCCCTTAAAAGAAACCGTATTAAGAGGAACAGATTTTGTTATTTACCGAGAACTCACTGGTGGTATTTATTGTGGGGATCATCAATTAAGTGATGACGGTACCGAAGCTACAGATATTGCTAAGTACACCGAAAGCGATATTAGTCGCGTTTCACATTTAGCTTTTAAAGCAGCAAGAAAACGTAGAAAAAAAATAACGCTTATCGATAAATCTAATGTTTTAGAAACGTCGAGATTATGGCGAAGAGTGGTGAAAAGAATAAGTGAAAGCTACCCAGATGTGGAGCTCGAATGTATTTTTTTACACAACGCTATTATGCAAATGATCTTAAACCCAAGTAAGTTTGATGTTATTTTAGCACCCAACCTATTTGGCGATATTATATCGGATCAGGCCAGTGTCATTGGCGGTTCTATTGGTTTATTACCGTCGGCTTCTATAGGTGACGGCATAGCGATGTTTGAGCCTATTCACGGGTCGTACCCCCAAGCGACAGGAAAAGACATTGCAAACCCTATTGCTGCCATACTTTCTGCAGCTATGTTATTGCAACATTTTGGACTAGAAGAAGAATCAAGAGCAGTGGTATCAGCTGTAAATAAGTCATTAAAGAAAAATATTGTAACACCAGATATAAATCCTAAAAGTAAATACGGAACATCAATGGTGGGCGATTTTATTGCCAATAATATTGTAGATACTGATGAAACCTTGAATATGAATTACGAAAATATAGGCTTAGGAAAATCTACCATTATTTAAATAACCACCAATTTTAATAGCAAAATGCCTTTTTTTAAAAGGCATTTTTTTATTCATTAACGAGCGTAGTTACAAATTCTTTAAACTCTTTTTTAAAATTTAGATATTTATCCCCTGTAGCCGGACCGTTAAATCCTGTTTTAATTTTACGAACCTTAGCTTTTTTATCTATAAAAATAGTGGTGGGATACGATAAAACGTGGTTCAACATCGGTAATTTCTGTTGAGCTTCTTGTTTATCAATAGATCCATATTGTGCTAATAAAATAGGATAAGGTACTCCTATTCTATTTTTTAATTTCTGGATACTATTAAACGCTTTTTCTTTTGTTTTAGCGTGTTCAAAAGCAATACCAATAACTGAAATTTCCATATCATTATACTGTTTTAGAAAATCTACTAGAAATTTTGTTTCGTCTAAGCAATTCGGACACCAAGTACCCATAATTTGTATAATAGCAGGTTTACCTTGAAATTGCGGATCGGAAAGTGATACCATTTTACCTGTTTCATCAGGAAATGAAAAATCAAAATTTTCGTAACCTTCTTTCATAAAAGTTAAAGCATCTTCATTGGGTAATTCAAAAACTTCATTTCGCTTAGCCGTAAAAGGTTCTTTGTAATCATTCCCGCTATAAAAAGAACCCTCTAAAATACTATCTTTTATTTTCGCTAAAAACAAATAAGCATGCGAACCATCAAAAGCAGATAACTTTAGAGAATCTCCTGTTACAATTCCTTCTAAAAACCGGTAATCACCTGTGGTTGTTCTAAATGTTCCAGAAACTTTATGATCATTTTGAACAAATATACCTTTCCCTGAATACTCCTCTGGCGAATCTCGACTAAACCGAGTTTCCCAAACTCCTGAAATCATTTGTGTGGGATTTTGATCGCCACTAAACCTATTTGTTTCACCAAATTTAGCCGAAAAATTTAACGTTCTATCTAAGGATTCATTATGGAAAACTCCGCTAATAGTGTTAACCGTAAAAATGCCTTTAAGATAAGCCTCAAAAACGGGTAAAAACATGGTTATAGAATCATTAATAATCGTAATTTCTGTTATCTTAATTACCTCGGTTGCATTATATATTTCTGCCTTGTAATCGCCTGCTTCTTTGGTCAATTTAAAATTAAAAGGTAAACGCTGATCATCCATTACTTTGAGCTCTGCCAACCAAATTCCTTCAGATAAAATTGGCTTATTTTCTGCACAAGAAAGCATCAAAAAAGTCAAAACCACAAAAGAAACGATATATTTTAGCATTCATATAAATTTAATTCCGCAAAGTTACAATTTAAAAAATAAAATCAATTCGACTAAATACCTGTTGAATGTATAAACACATTGTTTTATATTTGTCGGCTGTTAAAGTGTATATACAGATTTCAATTTTATCACTTAGACCAAAAACACAAAACAAATATAAGTCCTCCAAAAAAAATATAAATTAAAAAAGTAAAGTTCTAACATCACTTTCAAGTTGAGTATTTTATTAAAAGACTGATAAAAAAATAGCAATGAAAATCTCTTATAACTGGCTAAAACAATTTTTACAAATCAACTGGGAAGCTGAAAAAGTTTCTGATTTACTGACAGATTTAGGTCTAGAGGTTGAAGGCTTACAAACATTTGAAAGCATTAAAGGTGGTTTAAACGGAATTGTTGTTGGGCATATAATATCATGCGAGAAACACCATAATGCCGATAAGCTTAAAGTGGCCATGGTTAATATTGGGCTTGAAAATCCGGTTCAAATTGTTTGTGGTGCTAAAAATGTTGCCGAAGGACAAAAAGTACCCGTAGCCACCATTGGAACTAAATTATTCACTGTTGATGGTGAAGAATGGACTATAAAAAAAGGTAAGATTCGTGGAGAAGAAAGCCATGGAATGATTTGTGCCGAAGACGAAATTGGTTTAGGAAGCAGCCATGACGGAATTATGGTTTTAAGTAACGAACTTGAACCAGGAACTCCGCTTTCTGCTTTATTTGAAGTAGAGAACGACTTAGTTTTTGAAATTGGTTTAACACCAAATAGAGCAGATGCTATGAGTCATTTAGGCGTTGCTCGTGATTTAAAAGCAGGGTTAAAGCAAAAAGAACTACAATTAGAACTAATAACACCTTCTGTTAGTAATTTTTCGGTCGCTAATAGATCTTTAAAAGTAGATGTAAACGTTGTTGACAACCAATTAGCGCCACGATATTGCGGAGTAACAATAAGTAATTTAACGGTTGAAGAATCTCCTACATGGTTAAAGAATCGCCTAAAAGCAATTGGCGTAAAACCTATAAATAATATTGTAGATACGACTAATTATGTTTTACATGAACTTGGTCAGCCGCTGCATGCGTTTGATGCTACTAAGATTAAAGATCAAAAAATTAATGTAAAAACACTTCCTAAAGGAACAAAATTTACCACTTTAGACGGTTCTCAAATAGAACTTCATGAAGACGATTTAATGATTTGTGATAGTGAAAAACCACTTTGTATTGCAGGTGTTTATGGAGGATTAAACTCTGGAGTAACCAAGCAAACTACCGCTATATTTTTAGAAAGTGCTTATTTTGATCCGATTACAGTTCGAAAAACATCAAAAAGACATGGTTTTAATACCGACGCGTCATTTAGATTTGAAAGAGGTATTGATATTAATAACGTAGAATATGCACTTAAAAGGGCTGCCATACTAATACAACAAATTGCTGGTGGTGATATTTCTTCGGATATTGTTGATTTGTATCCAAATAAAAAAAATGACTATCAAGTTTTTTTATCCTACAAAAAAATAAACAGACTTATTGGCCAAGAAATACCACAAGATACCATAAAATCTATCTTGGCATCTTTGGATATAAAATTGAATAATGTTACGGAATCCGGACTTGGTTTAACCATTCCGTTTTACAGAGTAGATGTTCGTCGAGAAGTCGATGTTATCGAAGAATTACTGCGTGTTTACGGTTATAATAATATTAATTTTAAACAGAAATTAAATGCTTCTATTGCAAGCACTACTCCTTTTGAAGACCACAAAATCAGAAAAATTATAGGAGATTTTTTAGCTGCTCAAGGCTGTTTTGAAATTATGACCAATAGCTTATCTACACTTACAAATCAGACGCTTAGTGAAGATCATAAAGAGGAAGAAATTATAAGCATTTTAAATCCGTTAAGTACCGATTTAGCAGTTATGAGAAAATCATTACTCTATTCTGGACTAGAAGCCGTAGTTTATAACAATAATCGAAAAAAAAATAACTTAAAATTATTTGAATTTGGAAAATCTTACCACAAAAATGGTAAAATTATAACAGAAAATAAGCATTTAGGCTTATATTTCACAGGGAATAAATATGAAGATAATTGGGCGTCTGCCGCACAAAAAACAAGTTTTTTTACCATAAAAACTACTGTAATCCGTATTTTAGAAAGGTTAGGAATAACAGCCACAACAAGTGCTGCTACTGAAGATCAAATTTTTTCGGAGGGTTTAAGTGTTAAATCCCACAACGTTGAACTTGTAAACCTTGGTATTATCAATAAAAAAATACTTAAACAGTTCGATTTAAAAAATGAAGTTCTTTATGCTGATTTTAAATGGGATAACATTTTAGAATTAATAAAAAACAACACAGTATCGTATCAAGAAATTTCGAAATTTCCAGAAGTTAAAAGAGATTTTGCATTATTAATTAATGAAGATGTGAGTTTTAAAGATATTCATGATAGTGCATTTAAAACCGAAAAAAAATACCTAAAAGAAGTTAATTTGTTTGATGTATACACCGGTGAAAATTTACCGAGTGGAAAAAAATCTTATGCGGTTAGTTTTACGCTAAAATCAGATAACGCAACTTTAACTGAATCACAGATTGAGAAAATAATGAAACAACTTCAAGGAGAATTTGAAACCAATCTAGATGCAGTATTAAGGTAAGTTATACCTTTATAGGTTTAGTTATACTATCTATTTCATGGATTACCCCATTACACTGATCGGAATCGGCCTTGGTAATTACAGATTGATTGCCATTTTTGTCAGTTAAAATAATATCTAAACCACTCATGGTTGCTATTAATGTATCCCCGGTAATTGTCGTGAATTTAGTTTTACCCTTACCTCTGCATAAGGCCTTTAAAATTTTTGAAGCTGACAGATTTCCTGCTATAATATGATATCCTAAAAGTAATTGTAATTCTTCTTTATTATTAACGCGAACTAATTCTATAACTTTTTCCTTTGTTCCAGAATCAAAATTAACATCGTTTGGAGCAAATACTGTAAAAGGACCTGAGGAGTCTAAAATGGTTTCAAGATCCGAGGCTTTTACTGCTGCTAATAAAAATTCATGATTACCAGAATTTTGTGCATTTTTTATAATAGATTTATTGGGATCCATTAAAACAACAGTTTCAGGTTGATGTTGAGCATTTATTTGAAAAGAAATGAAAACAACTAATAAGATGTAGGTGGTCTTTAATTTATTCATGTTCAATACTTAAACTTTAATTTTGGGTCGTAATATTTTGGGGCTTTGTGCATTTTATCGATAAAGTGCAACAAAGAACCGACAATATACATCATATTTCGTGACGTTCGTCGACAACTAAGAGATGTTCACCACAATTAACAAAAATTTAACATTTAATTTTATCCTTATATTGAATATAATAATTCAAAAAAATTCTTTAACTTTGAAAGAAAAGAAAAAAAATGCTACTTAAAAGAATAAATTTAGAATCCGAATTACGGCGTTTAAAGAACAGTAGTCCTAATTCAAATCCTATTATTGAAGAATTTTATACGGTTTTAGAAAACAGCACGACCCAAAAAGAAGAGATTGTTACGGCTATTAAAGGTAAAGCCGAGGTACATCAGAACAATTTTGTTTTTGATTATTTAGACACTGCTAATATTTATCATGTAAACCAAATAAAAGATCTTTGTGTTGATTATCGGTTAAGATTTTTAGATGCTTCTTATTTTAAAGGTGAAATTCCATTAGAGGCAACTTTAAAAGTTGAAAAACTTGAAAAACTGCATAATATAAAAATTAAAAACTTTAAAATTATTGCACCTTCAAAGCTTTTCAGACTTGAAGATAAAGACGACCCTCTACTTTTCGCTCCATTAGGGAATAATTATTACTACCTAATTCATAAATGGGGTACTGATATAAGTCCGTTTAGAAAACTAAAAATGTGGCCGTTTAAAAGTATTATAAATCTTTTATTATTAATTTTAGGGACTACGTTTTTTACTACTTTTTTAATTTCAAAAGGTATTTTTACTAATGAGCCTTCGACTGCTAAAATTCTTATTATTGGTTTTTTTATTTTCAAATCCCTTGCCGCAATTGTTTTGTACTTGGGCATTGCAAATGCCAAGAATTTTAGTCCGTTTGTTTGGAATAGTAAATATTATAATTAAATGACTTTAGACTTTATTCAAAAATAAAAAAAGAGCCAATTGGCTCTTTTTTTATTTAAATATTATAAAATTATGCGGTTACAGCATACATTTTTGCTCTTTGTTCTTTTATAGAGGTATCAGACATATAATCGTCAAAAGACAAATACCTATCGATAGCGCCATTTGGAGTAAGCTCTATTATTCTATTAGCCACAGTTTCGGCAAACTCATGATCATGAGTAGTAAACAAAACAGTCCCCTTAAAGTTTTTTAAGGAATTGTTAAAAGCTGTTATACTCTCTAAATCTAAGTGGTTTGTTGGTTCGTCTAGCATTAAAACATTTGCTCTCAACATCATCATTCTACTTAACATACAACGTACCTTTTCTCCACCAGATAGTACCGAGCATTTTTTTAGCGCCTCTTCACCACTAAATAACATTTTACCTAAAAAACCTCGAACATAAACCTCTTCGCGTTCTTCTTCTGTTTTTGCCCATTGGCGTAACCAGTCCACTAAACTATCACTACTTTCAAAAAAACTATGATTATCTGCTGGTAAGTAAGACTGGTTTGTGGTTATTCCCCATTGAAATACACCAGAGTCTGCTTTTCTATTTCCATTTATTATTTCATAAAAAGCACTCGTTGCTCTTGAATCCTTAGAAAATATTGCTACTTTATCGCCTTTCGCCAAGTTAATATTGACATCCTTAAATAATAAATCGCCATCTTCTGAAGTGGCTGATAATTTTTCAATATTCAATATTTGATCTCCAGCCTCACGCTCCCTTTCAAAAATAATGGCAGGATATCTTCTACTTGATGGTTTAATATCATCAATTTTCAGTTTCGCTAACATTTTTTTTCTAGACGTAGCTTGTTTACTTTTTGCTACGTTAGCACTAAATCGCATAATAAATTCTTGTAATTCTTTAGCTTTTTCTTCTGCTTTTTTATTTTGCTGAGATCGTTGTCTGGCCGCTAACTGACTACTTTCGTACCAAAACGTATAATTACCAGAATATAAGTTCATCTTTCCGAAATCTATATCAGCAATATGGGTACATACTGAATCTAAAAAGTGACGGTCATGCGACACCACTATAACCGTATTTTCATAATTAGCTAAAAAATTCTCCAACCAGCTTATGGTTTCATAATCTAAATCGTTGGTTGGCTCATCCATAATTAATACATCAGGATTGCCAAATAATGCTTGCGCTAATAAAACACGTACTTTTAGTTTACTATCTAAATCGCTCATTAACGAGTAATGAAATTCTTCGGAAATACCTAGATTTGACAATAACGATGCAGCATTGCTGTCTGCATTCCAACCGTTCATTTCTTCAAACTGTACTTGCAGCTCCCCTATTCTATCCGCATTTTTATCATCATAATCGGCATACAAAGCATCCATCTCTTTTTTAATTTCTGACAATGGTTTATTCCCCATTACCACTGTTTCTAATACAGTAGTACCGTCATACGCATTATGGTTTTGTTCTAATATGGACATTCGCTTGCCGGGTTCTAAGCTTACGTTTCCAGAAGTTTGATCTATTTGACCTGCGATTATTCTTAAAAAAGTAGATTTTCCGGCGCCATTTGCCCCAATAACACCATAACAATTGCCTTGTGTAAAAGACACATTAACATCATCAAACAAAATTCGTTTTCCAAATTGTACCGATAAATTAGATACAGATAACATACAAAATATTTTAAAATTCGTGCAAAAATAAGCAAAAATACCCCTTGATACTAACAAAGATTCACCTGAATACTGTTAAGACTTTTAACAGACCTTTTTTTTAACGGTGCATTAACACCTTGTAGCATACGGGTTTAGTAAATTCGCTAGATTATACAACTGTTTAACCATATGAATAGATATTTACTTGGGATATTTTTTGTTTCCATTACGGCCTGTAATTTAGAACAGAAAAGTACCGCTACCATATTTGCAGGAGAAATTGTAAATCCTACGAGTGAGACAGTCATTCTCTATAAAGATGATATTGCGATCGATTCAGCATACCTAGATATGCACAACAGGTTTACTTTTACTATTGATAAAATTGACGAAGGATTGTATAACTTTCATCACGCACCTCAATACCAATATGTTTATTTATCTGAAGGGGATAGCTTATTATTAAGATTGAATACGATGTATTTTGATGAATCGCTTGTATTTACTGGAAAAGGTGAAGAAATTAACAACTTTTTAATTGAAGTTTTTCTAAATAGCGAAGAAGAAGATAAAATAATTGAAAGTTTTTATAGTTTAACACCCGAAAAATTTAGCGAAAAGATAGATTCTTTAAAACAATTAAAGGTTAGCCTTTTAAATGAAGTTAAAATTGACACAGATCTTTCTGAAGCTTCTGTAGCAATGGCCAATGCGACCATAAACTACACTACGTATATAAATAACGAAAAATATCCTTTCAAAAACGCAGAAAATAAAATTACAAATACTATTTCTCAAAATTTTTATAACTACCGCAAAGAATTAGATTTTGATGATAAGGAACTAACCTACTTTACACCTTATTATGATTTTATGAAGCGTTACATTGATAATCTAGCCTTTACGAATTGTGCTTCAGATTGCGATACCGAAAATAAGATTATAAAAAATCATTTGCATTTTAACCAACACAAACTAGTGCTTATAGATAGTATTGTTAAAGAAAAAAAACTAAGAGATAACTTGTTTAGAAATGTTGCATTAACATACTTTTTAAAAGTTCATGATAATGTTGAAAATAATAAACAATTTTTAGAGGATTTTCATAAACTTTCGGAAAACAACAAGCATATTGAAGAGATACACAAATTATATGAAAGTGTATTAAAAATGCAGCCTAACCATGAACTCCCTGACGTAAAAGTGTTAGACAGTATTGGGAAAGTAATTTCTATAAAAGACATTGCGTTAGAAAATAAAAATGTAATTTTTTACTTTTGGACAAATAAAAATAACCGTCATTTTAAAAATATTACTAATCAAGCCAATAAATTAGCGTTGCAATATCCAGATATGAAATTTATTGCCATTAGCTTAACCTCTGACCATGAAAATTGGCAAAATATAATTAAAGAAACCAATCAACCGTTCAAAAACGAATATAGAGCTGCCAACATAGATAGCTTAAAGAATATTTTAATCATTGATGGCCTAAATAAGGCTATTGTAGTGAAAGAAGGCGTTATCGTTGATGCATACAGAGATATGTACACTTTATTTCGATAAATTATTACCTAAACAAAAAATATAATCAAATAAAAAACCGTTGCAAAAGCAACGGTTTTTTATGTAATTCAAGATTTATAGAAATTTAATTTCCTTTTTTGTAATCTTCTAAAAACTTAGCTAAACCGCTATCTGTTAAAGGATGTCTTAATAAACCTTCAATGGAAGATAAAGGACCTGTCATTACATCTGCTCCCAATTTAGCACAATCAATTACGTGCATCGTGTGGCGCACAGAAGCCGCTAAAATTTGAGTTTCAAAACTATAGTTATCGTAAATAAGTCGTATTTCTGCAATTAAATTTAAACCATCAGTAGATATATCATCTAAACGCCCTATGAAAGGAGATACGTAAGTAGCACCAGCTTTAGCTGCTAATAGTGCTTGACCTGCAGAAAAAACTAAGGTCATGTTAGTTCTTATCCCTTTATTACTGAAATAACGACACGCTTTTACACCATCTTTTATCATAGGCAGCTTTACCACAATTTGTTCGTGTAATTCGGCCAACTCTTCACCTTCTTTAACCATTTCATTGTACGTCGTAGCAATCACTTCCGCCGAAACATCTCCGTCAACAATATTACAGATATCAACATAATGCTTTAAAATATTATTACGACCAGTAATTCCTTCTTTAGCCATTAAAGATGGATTTGTAGTAACACCATCTAAAACACCCAAGGCTTGAGCTTCTTTTATATCTGATAAATTTGCGGTATCTATAAAAAATTTCATAGTAAAAAGTTTGAATTATTATTATACTTGTTCAGTTACAAAATTACAATTTATAATGGTTTAACAGTAATTTCTCATAGACTTTATCCGGAAGTACTTTTTTCAATAATAATGAAAATTTCTGCATAAAATCGCCCACCTTATAATGTATTTTTGGATTTTTAGTATTGATAATGGTATGCACTAAATGTGCTACTGCAATGGGATCCCCTCCACTATCAACATCAGAATTAATGGCATTTAAAGTGTTGCCATATGGTTTTTTATACGGTGAATGTTCTAAAACGGGCGCATGGTAACGGCCCGATGCAATATTAGTCGCAAAATCTCCGGGTGCAATATTGGTCATTTGTATTCCAAAATCTTTCAATTCCATTCTAAAGGCTTCGGTTATTAATTCCAAAGCACCTTTAGTAGCCGAATAAATACCTCTATACGGCAAGCCCATATAGCCCGCAATAGAAGTTACATTAATAACTAAACCTGATTTTTGAGTCCGCATTTGAGGCAAAACAACTTTTATTACGCGAATGGGTCCATATAAGTTGGTTGCAAATGCTTTTTCAATTTCATGATCCGGCGTCTCTTCTATTGGTCCGGTAATACCAACACCTGCGTTATTTACCAGCACATCAATTTTGCCTTCCAAAGCGATAATTTGTGTAACGGCTTCTACTATCGAATTTGTATTTTGAACATCTAATTCCAATAAATTAAAATGATTAAAATCTGGATATTTAGAAACGTTTCGGGTAGTTCCATAAACCTTATAATTTTGAGCAGTAAGGTAAATACCTATTGCTTTTCCTATACCAGAAGAACCTCCTGTAATTAATACAACTTTCTGTGTCATAAGTATAATTATAGTGCAAAGAAACAAATTATAAATAACTGTAAGGCTAAGAATAAAAAATGCTTAAAACGAATATTATGTATTACTATTTCGGATTAAAGTAATGAAAGATAACTTATATAGTAGAGAATCTAGAAGAAAAAAATGGCAAGCTACCTACGTCGCACCGCTACGACCACATACCCTTGCTGCGTTCCCACCCTGGGGGATTCTGCAGGAGCTGGTCGCGTAGGACTTGCCAGTGCAAATATACAATGTTTTAATTTTTTCACAATCATTTTAGTTTCTAAATTTTAATAAATATCTTGCCCAAAAAAACCTGTATAGCTATCTATTTGAATTCCAATTTTTTATTCAATAAAATTCACAAATGAAAACACTAATCTTAAGAAGTATTACCCTAATTTTATTCTTTTTCGCTTCTTGCGGAAGTAGTAACTCAACCACATCTGATCTTTTTGAAATAGAACTTAAAGACAATAAAAGTGAATTTAGACAAAATGATAACATAAGTATTAGCATAAAAAATTTAAAAAATACGCCTATTGAAAATATCTCGTATACTCTAAATGATAAACCTATTACCTTAAAAAACAATTCATTTATATTAGATATGCCAGATCTTGGTGCAAAAACTTTAAAAGCCGTGCTAGATTATGATGGTAAAAAGGGAGAAATAATAAAAGAAATTAGAGTTTTAGCACAAAATGCACCCGAAATATACACCTATGAAATTATCAACGAATTTCCTCACGATAAGGAGGCATTTACCCAGGGATTAGAGTTTTACCAAGATACTCTTTACGAGAGTACTGGTAAAAAAGGAGCTTCATCTTTAAGAAAAATAGATTTTACGACCGGAAAAATATTAAAACAAATTAACCTAGAAGAATCCTACTTCGGAGAAGGCATTACCATTTTAAATGATAAAATTTACATGCTTACTTGGCAAAGTGGTTTGGGCTTTATTTATGACACCAAAACATTCGAAAAAGTTGATAGTTTTAAATATGGAAAAAGTCAAGAGGGCTGGGGTTTGGCAAATGATGGTGAAAAATTGTTTAAAAGCGATGGAAGTGAAAAAATTTGGTTTTTAAATCCTGAAACTTTAGTGGAAGAAGGGCACATTGAAACGGTCACCAACAAATCTATCTTTAATAAAACAAATGAATTAGAATATG
>JANQTG010000066.1:0-1889 GCA_030731855.1 Cellulophaga sp.
ATGAAAAAGAAAGACATTAAAATACTTTTAGTAGATGATGAGCCAGATATTTTAGAAATTCTCAATTATAATTTATCTCAAGAAGGGTACGAGGTTTTTACGGCTAAAAATGGTCTAGAAGCTGTTTCAAAAGCAAAGAAAAAGCATCCGCATTTAATTATTTTAGATGTGATGATGCCCGAAATGGATGGTATTGAAGCGTGTGAAATCATTAGAAATACACCAGGTTTAGAAGAGACTATTATTACTTTTTTAACGGCACGTAGCGAAGATTATTCACAGGTTGCAGGTTTTGACGCTGGTGCTGATGACTATATCACCAAGCCTATAAAACCAAAAGTTTTGGTAAGTAAAGTAAAAGCGCTGCTAAGAAGATTAAAAGAAGATGATGCGGCTACCGAAGATATTGTGAAAGTTGGCAACATTGTAATTAACCGTGAAGAATATAAAATTATAAATAATGGCGAAGAATTAATATTGCCTAAAAAAGAATTTGAACTTTTAGCGCTTTTAACTTCAAAACCAAATAAAGTTTTTAAAAGAGAAGACATTTTAGACAAAGTTTGGGGTAATGAGGTAGTAGTAGGTGGTAGAACTATTGATGTACATATTCGGAAACTTCGAGAAAAAATAGGAGACGATCATTTTAAAACCGTAAAAGGCGTAGGCTATAAGTTTGTTCTTTAAACGGACTAATTTAAAGAATATAGCTTAAGTACTTTTAATCTGTCCATATATAATTACCAGATGCTTGCGTCATTTTTCCTTATTTGGAATTTGGAATTTTTTTTTAGAATTTCATACTTCCTATGTGCATCGAGCTAGTTTCTTTATTTTGTTTTTATAAAATTATTACTTTTTACAATGGCTATATTATTTAAAAAATCGTACAAATTTGCATTGCGATCCGCCTTGTACATAACGATTATTTTAACTCTATTCCTATATTTTCTTTTGCTGATATTTCAAGAAAAATTTAATCTTTTATTCCTAATTAGTGCTTCATTGGCTATTTTTACCGCTTGTTTTTTTGTGATTCAATTACGAGTAGAAAAGTTTATTTATAAAAGAATTAAGAGAATTTACGACGATGTATCTTTATTAGAATCTTCTAGTTTAACGTCTAGAACGGTAACTACCGACATGAGTACTTTAACTACCGAAATAGAAAAATTTGCCAAAGACAAAAAAATAGAAATCGATACCCTCAAAATTAGAGAAGAATATCGCAAAGATTTTTTAGGCAATGTATCTCACGAACTTAAAACACCTTTGTTTACCGTACAAGGCTATATTTTAACTTTATTAGATGGTGCTGCGGATAATAAAGTACTTCGAAAAAAATACTTACAGCGCGCAAGTAAAGGCGTCGATAGGCTTATTTATATTGTAAAAGACCTCGATTTAATTACCAAGCTAGAAGTCGGCGATTTAAACCTTGAAATTAGTGAATTTAATATTGTAGAACTAATTCAAAGTATTTTCGATTTATTAGAAATGAAAGCGACTAAAAAAGAAATTACGCTAGCTTTTGATATGAAATACCAAAACCCAATTTTAGTAAAGGCCGATAAAGAAAAAATACAGCAAGTAATTACCAACTTATTAGTAAACTCTATAAAATACGGACACATAAACGGTACTACAGAAGTAAGTGTTGAAAATTTAATAAAAAATAAAGTCATTGTAAGAGTTACAGATAATGGCGAGGGTATCGCAAAACAAAATATTCCTCGACTTTTTGAGCGCTTTTTTCGGGTAGACAAAAGCGGCAGTAGAGAAGAAGGTGGTTCCGGTTTAGGTTTGGCTATTGTAAAACATATTATTGAAGCACACAATGAAAGAATTTATGTGGAAAGTGAACTAGGCGTTGGATCCGAATTTTCATT
>JANQTG010000066.1:1989-5826 GCA_030731855.1 Cellulophaga sp.
GAAATTTGGATCACTTTTCCTGATCCGCAAATAAAATACAAACGCACAAAACACCGATTAACAAATAAGCTATTTTTAGATAAATATCGATATATATTAAACGATACAGGGCTTGTTAATCTAAAAACAGACAGCGAATTCATGCATGGGTACACTTTAGGTCTGCTACATGGTTCGGGTTTAGAGGTGCTTTACGCCAACCATGATGTGTATAAAAATGAAGGTAGCCCAAAAGAAGTGTTAAGTATTCAAACATTTTACGAAAATCAGTATCTTGAAAAAGGAAAACCAATCACCTTTATCCAATTCAAGGTCAAATAACCTATGACACACTTAATAATTCTATTTTTTGTCACCTTTTCTGCTGCTTTTATGGCAACAGTACCACCAGGTTTGCTGAATATGAACGCAGCAAAAACCAGTGTAGAAAAGGGTAAACTAAACGGAATTATGTTTAGTCTTGGTGTTGCTAGTATGATTATGGTACAGGCGTATATTGCAGTATTAATTTCAAAATACTTGTATAATAACCCTGATGTTGTAGCGGTACTTTTAAAAATAGCTTTAGTGGTATTTGCTTTTTTTGCGGTATATTTTTTTGTGTTGGCTAAAAAGAACAAACGACAAAAAGAAAAAAAGATTAATTTCAGTAAAAAAAGTAGTTATTTTAAAGGGGTATTGTTAGCAGGTTTAAACCTATTAACTATTCCTTATTACAGCGGCTTAAATGCGATGTGGAAAACATCGGGTTGGATTAATTTTGAAATAACCGATATTGTAATTTTTGTATTAGCTGCGGGCTTGGGTACGTTTACGGTTTTGTATTTGTACACTATTTATTTTTATAAGCTAGAAACAAAGAACAATACTTTTTCAAGAAACTCAAATTATATTTTAAGCGCATTAATGGCGGTACTTTTTATCATTACGGTGATCCGTATTTTTAATCCATAAAATGAAGCCAGAAAACGAGAATTTCTTTCAGAAAGTATACGATATTGCAAGGCAAATACCTTATGGTAGAGTAACTTCTTACGGAGCAATCGCTAAACATTTAGGCGCAGCACGAAGCGCTCGAATGGTAGGTTGGGCGATGAATGCATCACATGCTATAGATG
The DNA here is from genome assembly GCA_030731855.1 of Cellulophaga sp. GTDB lineage: Bacteria > Bacteroidota > Bacteroidia > Flavobacteriales > Flavobacteriaceae > Cellulophaga. The sequence continues at coordinate 3,108 of JANQTG010000066.1, forward strand.
ATATTCCGGCGCATAGAGTGGTAAATAGAAAAGGCTTACTCACTGGAAAGCACCATTTTCAGGGTACTAATTTAATGCAGCAATTACTAGAAAATGAAGGTGTTAAAGTAGAGGAAAATCAAATTCAAGATTTTGAGAAACTTTTTTGGGACCCTTATAAAGAGCTTAAGTCCTAATATATCTTATTTTTATATAAATTACGACATTTTATTCAATTTCAACCTTTATCGGTATTCTTGATTCACTTAAAACTTAGCATTTAAAATTTAAAATTATAATTCTAAACTGTATCTTTGTAATTTAGAATCAGTTTTAATAAAGACTGCAAAAAATTGACCATGAAGTTAGAGAAAAAAGATATCCTAAAAGCTTTAGAAAACATTACCGTACCTGGTGAAGGTAAAAATATGGTAGAAAGCGGAGCGGTTACCAATATTCAGATTTTCGGTGACGAGGTTGAGGTAGATGTAACGATCAATAACCCAAGTCTACAGGCACGTAAAAAAACCGAAGTTGAAATTCTTAAAATAATTCATAAAGAAGTTTATGAAAAGGCTAAAATAAAGATCAATGTAAAAGTTGATGCGCCTGCGGCAAAACCAAAAACTAACGAGATTAAAGGAAAACCAATTCCAGGTATCAAAAATATAATTGCTGTAGCTTCTGGTAAAGGCGGTGTGGGTAAATCTACCGTAACGGCAAATTTAGCGGTTACTTTAGCTAAAATGGGCTTTAAAGTGGGTCTTTTAGATGCCGATATTTATGGGCCATCGATGCCTATAATGTTCGATGTTGCCAACGAAAAACCTTTGGCGGTTAACATCGATGGAAAATCTAAAATGAAACCTGTCGAAAGTTATGGTGTTAAATTATTATCTATCGGATTTTTTACACAACCCAATCAAGCCGTAATTTGGAGAGGTCCAATGGCTTCAAAAGCATTAAATCAGATGATTTTTGATGCCCATTGGGGAGAAATAGACTTTATGTTGCTCGATTTACCTCCAGGAACTGGCGATATTCATTTAAGTATTGTGCAAGCAATGCCCATTACAGGTGCGGTTGTGGTGAGTACACCACAGGAAGTTGCGCTGGCTGATGCTCGTAAAGGAGTAGCAATGTTTCAACAAGATTCTATCAACGTTCCTGTTTTAGGGATTATTGAAAATATGGCGTATTTTACGCCAGAAGAGTTACCCGATAATAAATACTATATATTTGGTAAAGAAGGTGCTAAAAACTTAGCGGAAGATTTAAAAATACCCTTTTTAGGTGAAATTCCTTTAATACAAAGTATTCGCGAAGCAGGTGATGTGGGTAGACCAGCAGCCTTGCAAACTGATACACTAACTGAAGCCGCTTTTCAAGAAATAACCCGTAATGTGGTACAGCAAGTAGTGAATAGAAACGATACTTTGCCACCAACGGAGGCGGTTAAAATAACAACCATGGCAGGTTGCGCTGCGGTTAAAAAGAAATAATTATGACAACAGAAGAATTACGACTAAATATTGAAAAAGCCCTAGATGAAATTCGTCCTTTTTTACAAAGTGATGGAGGCGATATTTCGCTAATCTCTATAGATAATGATTCTTCTGTAAAAGTGCGTTTAGAAGGTGCTTGTGTAGGTTGCTCTGTGAACCAGATGACTTTAAAAAGTGGCGTAGAAATGACAATTAAAAAATACGCACCACAAATACAAGAAGTCATTAATATTGCTTAAACCGAATAATTTATTTAGCGTACAGCCGTTTTAATTTTTTTAATTGGACTGATATATGTCAGCTTTTTAGTTAAAACCAAATTGTAATTTTACGTCGCATTTTTAAATACGATTTTTTGATGATTAAAACAGATATACTTATTATTGGTGCCGGACCTACAGGTCTTTTTGCCGTTTTTGAAGCAGGTTTATTACAGTTAAAATGCCATTTAATAGATGCATTGCCGCAAGCCGGTGGGCAATGTTCTGAACTATACCCTAAAAAACCTATTTATGATATTCCAGGATTTCCTGAAGTATTAGCGGGTGATTTGGTCGATAATCTAATGGAACAAATAAAGCCTTTTCAACCTGGTTTTACCTTAGGCGAACGCGCCGAAACGATTGAAACCTTAGAAGATGGTTCATTTATCGTGACTACGAATAAAGGCACAAAACACCATGCCCCAATAGTTGCTATTGCTGGCGGACTAGGGAGTTTTGAACCTAGAAAACCATTATTGAAAAATATTGAATCTTTTGAAGATAAAGGTATCAACTACTTTATAAAAGATCCAGAGATGTTCCGCAATAAAAAAGTGGTGATCGCTGGTGGTGGCGACTCTGCGTTAGATTGGAGTATTTTCTTATCAGATGTTGCCTCAGAAGTATCTTTAGTGCACCGTAGAAACGAATTTAGAGGCGCTTTAGATTCTGTAGAAAAAGTGCAGAAATTAAAAAATGAAGGAAAAATAAACCTAATTACCCCTGCGGAAATTGTGGCGGTAAATGGCAACGGAGTTCTAAAATCGGTGACGATTAGTAAAAATGCCGATGCCGCTCAAAATATAGAATTAGAAGTCGATAATTTTATCCCCTTATTCGGACTTTCTCCAAAACTAGGACCTATCGGCGATTGGGGCTTAGAAATCGAAAAAAATGCCATTAAAGTAAACACCTTTGATTATCAAACCAACATTCCAGGCATTTATGCCATTGGCGATGTAAATACCTATC
>JANQTG010000067.1:0-4322 GCA_030731855.1 Cellulophaga sp.
GATATAAACACTGGTATTCTATCTGGTGATGCAATGCTAATTATGGCGTATCAGCTTTTTGAAAATTATGAGCCCAATGTATTTAGAGATTTAGCCAAGTTATTCAGTAAAACCGCATTAGAAGTTTGTGAGGGTCAACAGTACGATGTTGATTTTGAAACAAGAGACGATGTTATGTTACCTGAATATTTAAAAATGATCGAGTATAAAACTGCTGTACTCGTTGCAGCTGCACTAAAGATGGGCGCTATTGTTGCCGGTGCTTCAGATTCTGAACAAGAGAAAATGTATAATTTTGGATTAAATCTTGGTATTGCCTTTCAATTGCAAGATGATTATTTAGATGCTTTTGGAGATCCAGAAACGTTCGGTAAACAAGTGGGTGGCGATATCATTGAGAATAAGAAAACCTACTTATATTTAAAAGCATTGAATTCTGGTTCTGAAATGATGACGAAAGAGCTTGAACATTTATATTCTATTCAGCCAAAAGAATCAGATGCTAAAATAAACGCAGTACGTTCTATATTTGAAAAGACAGAAGCTGATAAGGCAACTAAGATAGCAATAGGTGATTATACGGCAAGGGCATTCGATGTTCTTGAAGAAATGGAAATAGAGCCTGAAAACAAAGATTTGTTAAAGCAATTTGGTGAAAACCTAATGAATAGAACGGTTTAAAATAGCCTTCTAAATAGTGCTTTTATAAATGGGGTTTTCGGACAAGAATTTATGTATACAAAATCTTCTTTAAAGCTAGTTTTTTCGTCTAGAAATTTAAATACCATTTGCGGTTTCAAGGCTTTAAAGATGGATTCGAAAATTGCATGTCCGTGACCATTATTATGATGCAGAACATCTAAAAAGAGCATATCGTAAAACCAGAACTTATTTTTTAATTTCATTTTTTGAAGTGGTTCGCCTTGCTTAATATGTTCAATTAATTTCGGAATCTTATTTGCCGTACTCATTAAAGTGTAGCCTGTGCTTGGTTTTGCCCATCCGCCTGCGGTACCTATATAGCGTATTCTTTTGGTATGGTGTTCTCTAAAGTCATAAGCGGTCATGGGTATACTACCAGCTTCCTTTTCAATAATTTCATACGTATCGCACTGAAAACGGTCTACTATATATTCTTTTATCGCTGCCTCATATTCAGCCTTTGGCAGTAATTGTTCTGAAAATAATGTGTATTCAATTAACGCCGTGTAATTTGAATAGGGAAGTACATACATAAAACGGGTATTTCCTTTTTGAGGGATGGAAAAATCCATATAAGTAACTTCATTGGCATTGAAAATCGGCTTTTCAGTTTTAATTACCCAGCCTACAAAATGTTGCTGCAGCACCGGATATTTCTTTTGCTCGGTTGCCATTTTATAGTCAAATAGGCTATTGAATAGGTATTTACCCGAATAGGTGCTATTGGTAGTGTTTACAATAACCTCGGTGGTGGACTCCCTTAAGTCTACCAATGCTTCTTGAACGAAAGTGATATTTTCTGATTCTTTGATTCGACCTAAATAATGATTATAAAAATCAATACTGCGTATCATTTTATAAGAATATGGGGCAATATTTGTTCTTTGGATAATATCGTCTCCTTGAAAATGAATCGTCTCCCATTTTTTATGGACAATGTTTTCGAATTGACCTTCACCTTCTTCCCAAAAACACCATGTTCTATCATTGCTATTTTTAGCGTCTTTGTCGAGAAGTAATATCTTTTTATGATCAAAAAACGAATCATTGAGCATAGCATCAGCAAGTAATAAACCAGATGCGCCTGCTCCAATAATAATGTAATCGTATTCGTTCATGAATTTTTAAAACATTGCTCGATAATCGAGATTTAAATGCTCCGAGGCTTGCCTCGAAATATTATTGTTGTTGACTTACAAATGTCTCGTGGGCTTGGCCCGAGGTCGTTTACCCAGGGTTTTACATACCGAGAATATCAAAAATACGAAATAGTAGTTGTTTTTTGTTCTTAATTTAATGTGTAACGTATTCCTAGAAATGAACGTATGCCTTGGTTAGGGCCGTAGACGTACGACGGATCAAAAGTCAATGCATTTGGGTTGTTTGGTGTCGCAACTGCATTACCATTGGTATCAAAAGTTACTTCTTTATCAAATGGGTCGTTTACACGTGCTATGATAAATGGATTTCCTCTATTTGGTGTCCAGTTTAATAAGTTTTTTACTCCTCCGTAGAACTCGAAATTTTTCAGTCCATCATACGTAAATTGTATGTTCTGAATACTCCATGCAGGTGAAAAATCTCGTCTGGGATCGCTTTCGCCTAAAGTAGGTAAACGCATAGGTCCATATAGATTACCTGTGTAATCAATGCTAACATCCCAGGTACGAATATCATAGCTAATACTCCAGTTTGCTGAATAACTTTCAGTTAGTATTTGTCTTTCTTTTACGCCGTCTTCCGTATTACTAACATTTTGTAATGTACCGCCTAGCATAAATTGTAAACCGTTGAATAAAGAAACATCTACATTGGCACTAACTCCTTTTGAAATAGATGTTCCGTTTAAATTATCATATATGATCTGATTAGGGTTTGTGTCGTAATCAGGGATAATTACATTCTGAAAATTGGTGTAAAATACAGAGGCATCAAAGCTTACAAAAGTGCCATTATCACCATAGATTTTCTTCAAGTAATTCAAGTTGACATTAAACGAGCGTTCTGGTTTCAATTCCTCTGCAATAATCACATCCCGCGAGCCTGTTAATGCAGCATGATCTTCGGTAAACAGATTTACCACTCTAAAACCTGTACCAGCGTTTAATCGAATAATATCATTGTCGGTGAATTTAAAACGATATGCCCCTCGCGGAGTAAAAATGTTACCATGGCGGTTATCATAATCGTAACGACCACCTAATAATAAAGAATGCTTTTTATTAAATGCTATTTCATCTTGTATAAATAAACTTGGTATTACAACTTCGTCTGGTTGGTTACCATTGCCATCGGTATTTAAGGTCGCCGGTGTATTGTCATCATAATAATTGTAACGCAATGCCGTACCTGCTAAAAGGCTATGTTTGCCTATGGTTTTATCCCAAGTCAGTTGTGTAAAACCTATTCGTTGATCGGCTAGGTAAGGCACATTGCCATAAACAGAATTTTGTTTGTGATCGTTATATGAAAAAGAAAGTATAAGTTGCTCTTCGACCGGTAATTGGTATTTACCTAGAACTTCCCATCTGCGGGTATAAATACTTTCGCCATAAACTTCATCTCCTCCTCTAAATTCTGGATTCCATTGCATTTCGCCGCCCCAACGATCTTCATAAAAAAAGCGTCCGGCTAGCGTAAGAATTCGTGAATTATTTCTAGTAAAATTCCATTTTTGAAAAACCGAAATACGGTCTTGCAATGTTAGGTCTGTAAAATTATCCCCGTTATTATCTATGGGGTTATCATACTTAAAATAGTTGGCTCCTAAGAGCACATTAGTTTTATTGCCAATATTAAATTTCGTGCCGATATCAAGGTTAAGTTCTCCCCATGAGGTAGCAAAACTATCAGCGAAAAAATCTGGTGCAGATAAGTTATTTTTCGTGATGATGTTTATGAGTCCGCCAACGGCTTCACTTCCGTAAAGCGTAGAAGCAGGACCTTTAACAACTTCAATTTGTTCAATAAGTGAATTCGGTATACCAGATAATCCGTAAACGGTACCTAGACCACTAACTATCGGCATACCGTCAATGAGCACTAAGGTATACGGACCTTCTAATCCATTAATATGAATATCACCCGTATTACATACGTTACAGTTTATTTGTGGTCTAACTCCGTTAACATTCTGCAAAGCTTCAAAAATACTTGCTGTCGGATTTTTCTTGAAGAAAGTCGGCTTGTAAACTTCTACAGGCACCGGACTCTCTAATCTACTTACAGGCTTTAAGGTTCCGGTAACGACCATTTCATCTAAAGATTCGGTAGTAGGTGATAAGCTGATATGAACGATTTGATCTGCGCCTTCGGTAATTGTAATTGTTTTGTAATATTTCTCAAAGCCAATGGTAGATGCTATAAGAGTGTATTTTCCTGCGGGAACATTTTTTAAAGTATACTGTCCATTTTCATTTGAAACAGTACCAATTTCGGTTCCCTTTAAATAAATATTTACATAGGCTTCTGTACCATCATTTGATGAAATAGTGCCAGATATAGTAGAATTTTGCGCACTTAGGATACCGAAAGATAAAATAGAGCAAACAAAAAATATTATTTTAATCATCTAAAATTAAATTTAGACAAATCTAAAAAATTGTTTTTATGTATAAAAA
>JANQTG010000067.1:4332-5787 GCA_030731855.1 Cellulophaga sp.
CCAAGGTGTGTTACTTTCTGAAAAAGGACGGCTGGTAGCATTATCCATTATTAGAAAACATCGTTTATGGGAAGTTTTCTTGGTTGAAAAATTAAATTTTTCTTGGGATGAAGTACACGTGGTTGCCGAACAATTAGAACATATAAAGAGTGATACTTTAATAGATAAATTAGATGCCCATTTAGGATACCCAAAAGTAGATCCACACGGTGATCCGATCCCGAACAAAGACGGAGTCTTTACTAAATCAATTAAAAAATTGATTAGCGAATTACCTGTAGGCAGTCAAGGTGTTTGTGTTGGGGTAAATGACTCATCTGCAGCTTTTTTAAAGTTTTTAGATAAGAATAAAATTGCCTTGGGCGATACGTTTAAAATATTGGAAATTGAGGAGTTCGATGGTTCCGTTACCATTTCTACTCGGTCGGGATCCATTAGAATATCAAAGCAAATTGCAACAAATTTATTTTTAGATATAGTAGATGAAGAATAGTTTTTAACTGATGAATTTATGAAATTATGGAACAAATTATAGCTTATTTTGAATCGATAGACCCAGTGTTGGCAGCGTTTTATGCGACATTATTCACTTGGGGACTAACAGCTGCAGGGGCTTCATTGGTTTTTCTATTTAAAACATTGAACCGTGCTGTATTAGATGGCATGTTAGGTTTTACTGGCGGGGTAATGGTTGCTGCAAGTTTTTGGAGCCTTTTGGCCCCTGGTATAGAAATGAGCCCCGGGGAAGGATTCGTAAAAGTAATACCCGCAGCTATTGGTTTCTTTTTAGGTGCAATGTTCATTTTTGGATTGGATAAAGTGCTACCGCATTTACACATTAATTTTAAGGAAAGTGAAGTGGAAGGCGTAAAGACTCCTTGGCATAGAACTACGTTATTGACTTTGGCAATTACATTACATAACATACCGGAAGGCTTAGCAGTAGGTGTTCTTTTTGGTGGTGTAGCTGCTGGTTTTGAAGGTGCATCAATTGGTGGTGCCGTTGCTTTGGCACTTGGTATAGGTCTTCAGAATTTTCCCGAAGGCTTTGCGGTAGCTATGCCATTACGTAGACATGGGTTAAGTAGAACAAAAAGTTTTATGTTCGGTCAGGCATCTGCACTTGTTGAGCCTATCGCTGCAGTATTAGGTGCTTGGGCAGTTATGACCTTTCAGCCTATTTTACCTTATGCTCTTTCTTTTGCTGCTGGTGCTATGATATTTGTTGTTGTAGAGGAAGTTATACCAGAAACACAGCAAGATAAATACACCGATATTGCCACCATGGGCTTTATCGGGGGCTTCATTATTATGATGACTTTAGATGTTGGTTTAGGGTAAGCCTATTGTTTATTCTAGCGCTAATAATTTATGTTCAATATTTTTACTGAACCGGTAATTTAATATCGATTTTAACGTTAAGTAGCGCCAGGGCATTTTATCTCTAATCAGCTA
>JANQTG010000068.1 GCA_030731855.1 Cellulophaga sp.
ACTTTCTAAATGCGGGAATACTATCGTTTTCTGTCGTAAGCATTATTTGATAGTGGTGGCCAGGAATGGCTTCGTGTAAAAACAAGGCTTCATCGGCATTTATATTATAAGAGGTGACGTCAGGAATCGGCACATAAAATACGCCCGGTCTTGAACCATCAGGATTACCTGGATTGTATTGCGCACTCGCCGATTTTTCACGAAAGGCCTCGGTACGTTTTACTATAAAAGGTGTTTTCGGTGCTTTATCAAACAATTTGGCAAGTTGTGGCGCCATGCGTTTTTGAATGCTATCAAAATTACTGAGCACTTGTTGTGGATCTGTGTAGGGCATGAGCTCTTTGTTGGTGCGCACATGTTCGAAAAATTCGAATAAGCTTCCTTTAAATCCGACTTCGTTTTTTACCACTTCCATTGCTGTCCTAATCCTGGCTACTTCAGATTTCCCTAAGGAGAATATGGAATCTGCTGAAAGGCTTGTTGAGGTCATGTACTCGATTTGGTTTTTATAATGTTCAGTAGCAGATGGTAATGTTCCTATGCCCGAAGTGGACCGTGCCGCTTCTAAATAGTCCGTTTTAAAAAATGTAGTTAATTTTTCATATCTCGGTATAATATCCTCTTCAATCATTTTTTGATAGGTGGTTTCAATGACTTGTTTTTCAGCATCGGTAAAGCTTTCAGGCATATTCTTAACTGGGCTATAGAATAAATGCTCCGATACAGGCCCTTGTGCCATCGCCTCAAATTGCGGGATTATTTTTTGTACGATGCTTTTTGGGTGCACATAACCTAGTGCAATACCTTCTTTCATATTTGCCAATGCGGTATCTAGCCATACGTTGTAATCTTTTAGTCTCTTTATCCAGTTTTCATAATCTGTTACGGTAGCAAAAGGCTGTATGTTACTTCCGGATGCGAATTGCGCTATAGACAGGTTAACCGAATTAAATTGATCTATGGGCAAATACTTTATAAACTTGTGGTCGGCGCCCAGTTTGTTTTTAGCATACCAGACCATAATATCATAATTTAACTGGTCCGATGTATTGAGTTGAGCCTTGTTATACTGCTGAATTTTATCAAGGTGCGTTTGATAATGGGCTACTTCTTTAGCTCTAAATTCATCTGTTAGATTATTGGGTAGCGAATCAAAATACCTGTTGATGCCATAAAAATTTCCGAAGATTGGATCTAAGGCCAAACTGCCTTCATAAAAACTGTCGTAGACTTCGGAAATAGGCGGAAGTACCATTTCCTTTTTTTTCTTTTGTTTTTCGGCACAGCTCGTAAAGAGGAGTGCGAGTGCGAGTACTGTCAATAGATGTTTCATTTTTGATTTATTTGATTAGCCATAATTATTTTTCTTCTGTAAAAGCAGGCGGTGGAGGCGAGTCTCTCGACCACGTACCTTGCCAATTTTCGTATTTCCATGTATCACCATATTTTACAAAAATGGCGGTGTAAAAAACTTCCCCAACGTAGGCTTCATCCGAAAAAGCTTCTATTCTGCCAGTAATAATACCCACCTTATCAAAAACTTTAATTTGTTGGTCAAAAAACTTAAAATCCAACATTTCGAGCATTTCAAGTCGTTTGGAGTCTGCCAGTACTTCCGTTTTATTTTGCACAATACCGTCTGCATTTATGGTAAAGAAGGTATCAGAAACATCAGTTTTGAAATATTTGGAAGCCTTGGTTAATGTGACGTTATCCCACATTTTCACAAAAACACCTTGTAGCTCTTTCTTAGTAACTTCTATTTCGTCGGCTATTTGTTCCGAGTTGTCTATCCCTAATTTTGCTTCGGTTGTTTTTTGCTTACAACTTATGACTACTAAGGAAAAACACAGTACACTGATTTTTAAAATGTTTCTTTTCATGTTTTTGATTTTAAATTGATATAAATTCTGTTTGTTTTTGCAAATCCCCTTTTTCCAATCCAGCCACACTTGTAACTTGCTTTTCCATATTTAAAAACTGCAACAAGAGCCAAGCCAACACAATCATAAACGCAAATACAAATAGGGTTATTTCCCAACTGAAGATCTCTTTTAATGGACCAATTAAAGCTGCCAAAGAAACTTGTCCGAAGTTTGCAATACCCATATAAAAGGCAAATTGACTTGCGGATACTTTTTTCCAACAACATTGCATGGCAAGAGAGTAAATTCCGATAGTAGCAAAGGTGTAAAGTACATATTGTGCAAGCATGTAGGCATAAATAAAGTTTTTATTGCCCCAATTCGATGTTGAAAATGCGAAAACGGCAGTAATCACTAACAAACCCAAAAAGTAACTATCCAGCATTCTTTTTCTACCGAATTTTTCAATTAGAATGCCACCAAAAAGCATCCCACAAATACCGCCTATAAGCAATGCGGTCGAAGCGTATTGCGAATATTCGCCATTTGTCCAGCCCAATTCTTTTACGGTAAAAATGGGCAGCAGCGTACCAATATATTTGAAAGCACCAAAAGAAATAAAAATTAATAAAATCATGAGTAAGGAGTTGCGAAGACTCAGCACACTATACAATGATTTGAAAATTACGGACCAATTGCTTAGTTGCAATTTTTGTGTTTCTGGAGATGCTACCCCTGAAGACCAAGGCATGATTTTTTCTCCTTTTCGTTCTCTTAAAAAAAGCGGAATACACATAATCAAACAAATTACAGCGGCAGGCATGAGCATTGCGGCAGTAAATCCGTAGGTATTCAGCAACCAAGTTCCTACCGCCAAAGAAGAGGAAACAGCAATAATCATCGAACCCCACATCAACCCGTTTGCCCTTGGTTGTTGCGTCATAGGAATAATATCAACCGCTAAACCATCCGTAGCCACATCTTGAATAGATACAAAGCAGGTAATCACAAAACCAGCCAGCATCAGTTGGTTGAGGTTATTTAATGGGTCTGGCACCAATGCCATAAAAATACAACTTGCCACCAAACCTATTTGCCCAAAGATGACCCAAGGGCGTCTGCGTCCCATGGCCAAATACGTATAACGGTCTATCAGCGGTGCTACAAAAAATTTAAAACTTGCTGGTAAACCAACCACAACCGCAAAGGTTGCTATTTCGCCAGGTGTTTTGCCATTTGCTGCCATCCAGGCAGGAATACCAAAATATAAAAGTCCGTAGGGCACGCCTTGGGCAAAATATAAGGCCACAAAAGAAAAATATCTTAAAAATGTATTTTCAGATAATACTGAATTAAAAGCTGTTTTCGTCATAATTTAGATTAGTTTCATATGCTTGTACTGGTTTTCGAATTGCCAAATTATTCATACTATTCTGGGTAATTATCTTTTACAAATTGAAATGATAAAGAGTCTATTTTTGGAAATAATGCTCTCGAATAATCGTCTCTGTTGCCAAAGACTGCAATCGTTAATGGAATTTTCAAATATCTTTTAGTGATAGTTTTTACTCCGAACCATCCTCCTGTATGTATTGCAATACTATCGTTTACATTCCATCCCATCGCATAAGACTCCCCAGGGAAGTCAGTTTTTACGCTATCATTTTTCTCAAATATCAGATTGTGTGTTTCTTTAGTAAAAATGGCATTATTTCTTAAAGCATTGTCGTACTTAAAATAATCATCAACACTTGTATAGATGCCTCCAGCTCCTAAAATCCCTGTAAATGGATGGCCGTCCATTTTATTCCAAGTGGCTAAACTGTCTTTAGTGTAATAGAAAGCCCGTTCATCAATAGCAACAGGACTATTTAAATTAAAGGCGATTGTTCTTTTCATTCCTGCTTTCCCAAAGACATTTTCTTTGATATAGTCTTCATATTTTTCCCCGCTTACTTTCTCGACTATTAATGGAAGTATTTCGTAAGCACCGTTATTGTATTGAAATACCTGTCCTGCATTATTATTCTTTCGATTCTTTTTGGAGTACCATTTTAAGATATCAGCATTGGTAGCCACCTTGGTCGAATCCCAATCTTTTATTAATACATCTTCTGCATCTTCAATTCCTGAAGTGTGGTTAATTAGCTGTTTTACCGTAACATCTTTAAAGGTTTCGTAAGGGAAAAATTTATACACTTCATCGTTTAGCGATAGTTTTCCTTTGTCCACAAGGCTTAAAATCGCTAAAGCTGTAAACTGCTTACTCACAGAGGCCATTTCCATATTCGTAGAAGCAGTTATGGGTTCTTTGGTTTCTATATTCCTCAGTCCAAATCCTTTTCCGATAAGCATTTTTCCGTCATAAGAAATCAATAGCGCTACTCCCGGTTCATTGGCATCAAATGCATCATTCAAAATTGAATCAATGGTTACCTCGAATTGTTCTAATTCAGTTGCATTTGATACCGACTTTTTATCAACAGGCGATTTGCAGGATACCAATGCGAGGATGAAAATTAATACTAGTTTGTTCATATTTTAGGTTTTAATTTGGCACAAGGCTTATATTCTCTGTCTTGCCTGTATCTTGGTAGGCAGGCTTTCGTTATTTATTGTTTAATTCTTTTCCAATAATATCAATAATCTTTTTTAGATGGTTTTCTAATTTTGGATAGTGATTTTTGTTTAGATTTCCAGTAACTAATGTGTACGTTAGTAGTCTGTTTTCAAACTCCTCGTTTTCCAAGATTGGAATAATGCTCTTTCTAGGTTTTGTTGAATTGGGAATTTCAAAGTAAATTTCAGTATCTGATTCAATTAACATTTTTCTAAAAGATATTCGAGGTTGAAGATATTCGGTAACTTCATCAAGGCTAATTTCCACATCTTGTTCTACTTTTTGTATCTTCAATACTAATGGTTCTAAAGCAGTTAAGTATTTACGAAGACTATCATTTCTGATATTTTTTAACTCGCCCGAATTTTTAAGTTCAGAAAGTGTACTGTTTTCGTAGTCAAAACTATAAGAACTACCAAAAATGTTGACAAAAGTCTTTGAAAGATAACTCTCTGATATTGTATCGTGATTGGCATCAATAAGATTCATAACAGTTAATTGCGATGAATGCATATTAGTTACCAAGTCTTTATATCTGTTAACCTCCTTTAGATTTTTGAGCGATTCAACTTTTAGCAGCTTTAAGTATTTCTCTTGATTATTATTCGTTTTCCGTAATTCATTCCAATTATTAATTTTTAGTGCTATTAAAATTCCAATAACGACAAGGATTATTTCTCCGATTGCATACATCAGATATTTGCTGAACTTATTTTCAGTCAGCATTTTTTGTCTAATTTTTCTAAAGAATTTTATCATTTCTTAGCGATTTTTAATAATAAAAGACAATTTTAGGTGGTTAAGCATAGTGATATTGACTGTAGTGCACCTGTATTTCTATCATTCTTTAAAATTGAGAATTTGCGTTTTTATGCTTGGATCATCAGGGAAGGCCCATTGTTCTGCTATTTTTCCGTTACTTATCCTGTAAATAGAAACCTCGTATATTTCAATTTCAGCACCCGTGGCATCAATTCCTTCATAGGTTTTGGTATGGGTTGCTGTGGCTTTATAGCGCGTAACGACTTTATCATTTTCTTGAATAATATCTACTATTTCTTCGTGCCAATCTGGGAATAGTGCTCTCCATCCTGAAATTTCTTTTTTAGCCGCTGGAATTCCTTTCCACGCTATACTTGTTAAATAATGACAGACAAAGTCATCCGTTAGAATAGCATTTAAATTTTCATAATTGCCCTCATTCCAAACCTTATGGTACTCTAAAACAACGGCTTTGTTTTTTTCTAAAATGGCATTCTTTTCTGTTGGCTGGCAACTACAGAAAAGTAA
>JANQTG010000069.1:0-6210 GCA_030731855.1 Cellulophaga sp.
CGCTTACAAATGGTGGTTGTAGCTCAGCTGGTTAGAGCATCGGTTTGTGGTACCGAGGGTCGCCGGTTCGAACCCGGTCTTCCACCCTAAAAAAGTGATAAAAGTCCTGTCTTCATTGATAGGGCTTTTTTAATTTTATCTAAGAAGTAGGGTTAGAAGCCTGTGCTGAGCGCAGCCGAGGTGAACCCGGATTGCCCGCCGTAGGAGGGTCTTCTACCCTAAAAAAGCGATAAAAATCCTGTCTTAGTTGGCGGGACTTTTTTGTTTTAAATACGATTTTAGATAGACTTAAAATATACCATTAGTTTTCTATTTAAGGAAATGAAAAAGCCTTATTCACATGAATAAGGCTTTTGTAAATTTTAAATTTATACTTTTATTTTTGTGCTTTATCAACTACTAGTCGTTCAGCTCTATTGGCTACTTCCCAACCTGTATAGAAAACCAAACGTGTTCTGTTTTCTAATAAGTCATAATTTATTTTATCTGGAGTATCACCAGGTTTGTGATAATCATCGTGGGTACCGTTAAAATAAAATATAATTGGAATATTATTTTTTACAAAGTTATAATGGTCACTTCTGTAATAAAATCTGTTTGGGTCATTCTCGTCATTATAAGTATAATCTAACACAACGTTCATATACTTTTTATTTACTTCTTCTGATACGTTATGTAAATCAGTACTCAATTTATCAGAACCAATTAAATAAATATAATTGCGATCGCCTTCTCTTTTAGGATCAATACGGCCAATCATGTCTATATTTAAATTAGCAACCGTTTGGCTTAAAGGAAATATAGGATCTATATCAGTATAATATTGAGAGCCTAATAGCCCTTTTTCTTCTCCTGTTACATGTAAAAAAACCACAGATCTTTTTGGACCATTACCAGCGTCAGCAGCTTTTTTGAATGCTTCTGCAATTTCTAATAAACCTACTGTACCAGAACCATCATCATCAGCACCATTATTAATTTCGCCTTCTGCGGTAATACCAATATGATCTAAATGTGATGAAAAAACTACATATTCATTAGGTTTCTCTGTTCCTTTAATAAAAGCCACTACGTTTTCAGAATCAACATCCTCGTCTGAACTTTTTACAGCTAATGCTATTTTTTTTGAAATTGTTTTCGTTGTTGCGTCTTCAGTAATTGTGGGTAGTAAATTTTTTGCAAAATCAGCATCTATAAAAAAGCTAAAAAAAGCATTCGGATCTTCAACTTTTAATCCCATTCTACCGCTATCATTTTTTTGCATGTAATCAAAACGATTTTTATAACGTCCAAAATTACTTTCGTCGTAATATAATACTCCTTTTGCACCATTATTTTTAGCGGCTTCAAAACGTTTACCCACGGATTCTGACATATTGCTCCAAACCGATTTTTCAGCAGTTCCAGAAACAACATATGTACCATTAGAATTCATCGGTTCACCAGCTTTTATCAATACTAACTTTCCTTTCACATCGATATTTTTGTAATCGGAATAGGTATCATCTTCAATACCGTAGGCGGCATAAACCAATTCGTCATAGTTACCTTCTGCAGCCGAAAAGGTTAGTAAACCCTGTCCATTCTCAAAAGATTTTCCGTCAACAGTGATTGCACCAACTGGCAGTTTGCTAAGAATTAGCGGTACTTTCTGAATGTAATCGCCATTAGATTGTGCTGCAGTAATACCTAAAGCTTTATATTGTTTTTCTAAATATTCAACAGCCAACTTTTGACCAGGTTGGCCAGTTTCTCTACCTTCAAATTCGTCAGAAGCATATATGTATAAGTGCTCTTTTAATTCTGCTTCGGTAATAGTTTCTGCATATTGTTGAGGATCAGCGACCTCTTTTACCGTGTCAGCGACTTTATCACTAACTGTTTTTTGTGAAGAATTACACGCCATAGCGAGTAACGAAGCAAGTATTGCTATTTTTTTCATTTTAGTATTTATTATTATTAGTCGTTTCAAAAATAACTAAAACTAAATACTTTAACCGTATTAAATTTAAAATCTATCTATAATTGCCTTTTATAGGATGATGGTGAACATTTTTTTAAGCTTTTGAACTGTCTGTTAAAGTTCGATACAGAATTAAAACCAGAGGCTAATGCTAAATTTTCCATAGAAATATCTGTTTTGTTTTCTAATAATTGACAGGCATGTGCTATTCTAAGTTGAATTAAAAATTGAAAAAAGGTTTTGTTCGTACGTTGTTTAAAAAAACGACAAAACGCGTTTGGTGTCATAAATACAAGGGCAGCCACATCTTCTAATAAAATGGTGTTTTGGAAATTATTCATCACATAATCAAAAACTACTTGCATTCTTTTTCCTTCACTATCACTTATCTTTTTTGCAGATTTAAATTCACTCAAAACGCTGTTTTCGCCATTTATTATTTTTTGAATAATCTGAAAGAAAAGAATAAGGCGTGTTAGTTTTTTTGATTTTACAATAGCATTCATCAGTTGTTGTAAATCATTAGTATTTGAGTATACTTTAAAATTTAGCTCCGTTCTTATAAAGAATTGATTTAATTGTGACAATTCAGGAATGTTTATAAAGCTATTTTCGAACGATTTTTGAGTAAAAAATAGTGAAATCATTTGAATTTCATGACAATCTTTATCCGCTTGAAATAGGTGTGGATTATTGCTCCCAATACAAAAAATAGCGTCTTTTTTAAAAGAATGTGCGCTGTCTGCAATAAGTAGTTTACCTTCTCCTTTTTTTATGTAGCTGATTTGTATTTCTTCGTGCTGGTGTAATTTATTATAAAAACTAGTGGCTTTATCTACCTGAATCGTGATGCTTTCATGTCGCTTTTTTGGTATTTTAAAAGGTTGTGCTTTTAGCATATAATTTATCTTTAGGCCTAATATTAGCTTGAAGTCTAATTAAAAATATAAAAATAAGGTAATATATGCATATATGTAGATAAAATATACGAGAAACAAATTTCGATAAGGGCTTATATTTGATAGAATAAAATTTATCTAAAAATGAAAGTACATTGGGAAGGCGTAATGCCAGCAGTAACTACAAAGTTTACAAAAGAAGACACCTTAGACCTGAAAATGTTTAGCGTCAATATAAATGCACAGCTAGAGGCTGGGGTTCATGGTATTATTTTAGGTGGCACTTTGGGCGAAGCAAGTACCTTAACGGATGCTGAAAAAAAGACTTTAATCGAGGAAACGGTTTCTATTGTGCAAGGTAAAGTACCTGTGATTATCAATATTGCAGAACAAACTACTAAAGCTGCCATTGAAGCCGCGCATAAGGCGGAAAAGTACGGCGCGCACGGTTTAATGATGCTACCTCCGATGCGTTATAAGGCGACGGATTTTGAAACGGTTACTTATTTTAAAAAAATAGCTTCAAGCACCGATATGCCGATTATGATTTATAATAACCCGGTCGATTATAAAATAGAGGTAACGCTAGATATGTTTGAAGAAATGCTACAACATGACAATATTGAAGCGGTAAAAGAATCTACCAGAGATGTGTCAAATATTATCCGAATTAGAAATAGATTCGGTAATCGATTGCGAATTTTATGTGGCGTTGATACTTTGGCATTAGAAACTATGGCTACGGGTGCTGACGGTTGGGTTGCCGGCTTGGTTTGTGCTTTTCCAAAAGAAACGGTGGCTATTTATAAATTAGTAAAAGCAGGCAGAATGGCCGAGGCCTTAGAAATTTATCGCTGGTTTATGCCTATTTTAGAATTAGATATTAGTCCGCAATTGGTACAAAATATTAAATTAGCAGAGGTTGCTACTGGAATAGGTACCGAATTTGTTCGTGAACCACGATTGCCGTTACAAGGCGCAGAGCGTATTCGTGTTCAAAAAATAATTGATGAAGGACTAAAAACTAGACCAAAATTACCAAATTTGTAAAAGTATTAGTTGAGATTTCAAACAAATTGTTTGTTTGATTTTTTTAAAATAGTGTAGATTTTTGGCTCTGATAGCGAAGCGCACTTGATTCTTATAGCAACAACTTTGAAAATTTAAAATAAAAAAATGATTACAGGAAAAAATTACATTGGCAGTACCTTATCAGCCTCAAATTCAAAAACATATACAACGTTCAATCCGCAATTAAATACGGCGAATAACGAACAGTTTTATGAAGCGACTTCTGATGAAATAAACGAAGCGGTACTTTTAGCTTCGGTTGCTTTTGAAACCTATAAAAATATCGCTGGATCAAAAAAAGCTGTTTTCTTAAATGCCATTGCCGATGAAATTTTAGCCTTAGATGACCTTTTAATAACCACATATTGCAAAGAAACAGGCTTACCTGAAGGACGAGCAAAAGGAGAGTGTGGCAGAACTATTGGGCAGTTGCGTTCTTTCGCAAATTTAGTAGCAGAAGGTTCTTGGGTGGAAGCTACGATTGACACTGCTCTCCCTAATCGAGAACCTGTACCAAAACCCGATTTGCGTAAAATGATGGTACCCTTAGGGCCTGTAGTGGTTTTCGGTGCGAGTAATTTTCCATTAGCATACTCAACTGCTGGTGGTGATACCGCAGCCGCACTAGCTGCTGGATGTCCAGTAATTGTTAAAAGTCACCCTATGCATGCCGGAACTGGCGAATTAGTGGCTTCTGCAATTATAAAAGCAGCAGAAAAAACAGGAATGCCAAACGGCGTTTTTTCTAATTTGAATAGCAGTGGTATTGATGTTGGCGTACAATTAGTGCAACATCCAAAGGTTAAAGCAGTCGGGTTTACAGGAAGTATAAAAGGAGGTAGAGCTTTGTTTGATTTGGCTGCAAAGCGAGATGAGCCTATCCCAGTTTTTGCGGAAATGGGAAGTGTAAATCCTGTTGTTATTTTACCGAGAGCTTTGGAGGTTGATACGGATACATGGGCAAAAACCTATGCTGGTTCTATTACATTAGGAGCTGGTCAGTTTTGTACCAATCCAGGGCTAATTTTAGGAATTAAAAGTGATATGCTAACAGGTTTTATTCAAGGCTTATCGCAAGAAATTGTTAAGATTGATCCTACTTGTATGTTGCATCCAAATATTTATGAATCTTATAAAAAGAATAAGCAAACCGCTTTTGATCAATCCGGAACAGAAGTGATGGCAGATTATAGTCCCGCAGTAAATGATAACTATGCAAAACAAGCCGTACTTACGGTTGAGGGTGATACTTTCTTAAAAAATACGAAATTGCATCAAGAGGTTTTTGGTCCTTATTCCTTAGTGGTACAGTGTGAGAACAAAAAAGAATTAGAAACGATTATTTCAAAATTAGAGGGACAATTAACAGGTACTATTTTAACGGATACTATTGAGGCCAAAGACTATACGGAGGTAATTAGTGCATTAAGCAATAGGGTAGGGCGCATTATTTTTAATGGTGTACCAACGGGTGTTGAAGTTTGTCCTTCGATGCAGCATGGTGGTCCTTATCCTGCATCAACCGATAGCAGATTTACGGCAGTCGGGATCCATAGTATTAAAAGGTGGATTAGACCTTTCGCCTATCAAGATTGGCCTAACGAATTATTGCCACAAGAATTACAGAACGAAAATCCATTACAAATTAGTAGATTAGTAGATGGAAATCAAACCAATAAATCAATTTAATTTTTCATCGTTAAAATGGCTAGCAAAACTTTTTTTTGTGTTGATGCTCATACCTGTGGAAACCCTGTTCGGGTAGTTGCTGGTGGTGGTCCTAATTTGTTGGGTGATAGTATGAGTCAGAAACGCCAGCATTTTTTAAAAGAATATGATTGGATTCGCAAGGGATTAATGTTCGAGCCTCGCGGTCATGATATGATGAGTGGTAGTATTTTTTATCCGCCCGCAAATCCTGAAAACGATTTTGGAATTCTCTTTATTGAAACTAGCGGTTGCTTGCCCATGTGTGGTCATGGTACTATCGGTGCTATTACTATCGGAATCGAAGAAGGGTTAATTACACCCAAATTTCCTGGAAAAGTAAGGATGGAAACGCCTGCGGGACTGGTCAATATTGAATACCAACAAACCAACAATAAAGTAGATTGGGTGCGATTAACGAATGTAAAGTCGTACTTAGCAGCAACTGAATTAAAGGTTGAATGTAGTGGCATAGGAGAATTAGTTTTTGATGTTTCTTATGGTGGAAATTATTATGCGATTATAGATCCACAGAAAAATTTTGCAGGAATTCAGGAGTTCACAGCAGGA
>JANQTG010000069.1:6310-21295 GCA_030731855.1 Cellulophaga sp.
TGCGATTATAGATCCACAGAAAAATTTTGCAGGAATTCAGGAGTTCACAGCAGGAAAATTAGTGCACTTGAGTCAAGAAATTAGGACAAAAATTAACCAAAAATATCCAAATGCATTTATTCACCCAGAGGATGAAACCATACGCGATGTGAGTCACGTTTTATGGACAGGAGATACCATTTCGCCAACGGCAACCGCTCGTAATGCTGTATTTTATGGTGACAAAGCCATAGATCGTTCTCCTTGTGGTACGGGTACTTCGGCACGAATGGCGCAATGGCATGCTAAAGGAAAATTAGTTCTTGGGGATGACTTCATTCACGAAAGTTTTATTGGGTCACAATTTATTGGTCGTGTTGAAAAAGAAACTACATTAGCAGGTAAACCTGCCATCATACCAAGTATTCAAGGTTGGGCAAAAATATATGGGTACAACAACATTATAATTGATGATGATGACCCTTATGCTCATGGATTTCAAGTAATATAATATGGCAAAAAATATTGTTATTATTGGTGGCGGCATTGTGGGACTCAGCGCTGCCTATTTTTTACAGAAAGAAGGACATCAAATTACAGTAATCGATAAATCGGATATTACGGCTGGCGCTTCTTTTGTGAATGCTGGGTATATTACGCCAAGCCACATTATTCCGATGGCGTCACCTGGGAAAATTTCACAAGGCATAAAATGGATGTTCAATTCTTCGAGTCCGTTTTATATGAAGCCCCGTTGGGATATGGATTTTTTTAAATGGTCTTGGTATTTTCATAAATCGTCTACCGATGCTAAGGTTGAAAAGGCTATTCCTGTAATAAAAGAGATAAATCTTTTAAGTTTTGATCTATTTAGACAAATGAAAGCTTCGGGTGATTTAGGCGATTTTCAATTAGAGAAAAAAGGCTTATTGATGCTGTATCAAACTCAAAAAAGTTACGACCATGAAATGCAAGTCGCTAAAAGAGCCGATTTTTTGGGATTGGAAGTGAAAGAATTGAATAAAGAAGATATCGCCAAACTAGAACCCAACATTAAAATTAATGCCGAAGGTGCGATACATTATGAGTGTGACGGACATACCACCCCAACAGAAGTAATGCCTAAATTGATGCAGTATTTAACTTCTGTAGGTGTTGTTATTAAAAAAAATGAAGAAGTAACGGATATTACAAGTTCCAACCAAAAAATCACTACCATAAAAACGTCAAAAGCTTCTTATAATGCGGATGAAGTAGTATTGGCCGCTGGCTCTTGGAGTGGTAAACTTTCAAAAAAACTAAAACTAAACTTATCATTACAAGCAGGAAAAGGCTATCGAATTAATGTTGAAAGACCAACAGGAATAACGATTCCGGCAATATTAATGGAAAGTAGCATGGCAGTTACACCTATGCAAGGATTTACCCGATTTGCGGGAACGATGGAGTTTTCTGGTATCAACAACATTGTTCGCAAAGAGCGTGTAAATGCCATTGCGAACGGAGCAAAACGCTTTTATTCTGAGTTCGAAATTACGCAAGAAGAACGGGAAGCCGCTAAAACAGGATTACGCCCAGTGTCTCCAGATGGTTTGCCGTATATAGGGAAATCTGGCAGTTTTGATAATTTAACTTTCGCTACGGGTCACGCTATGATGGGGTGGAGTTTGGGTCCAGCAACGGGCAAGTTAGTCGCTGAAATTATCGATGGTAAAAAAACATCAATGGATATTAGTGCTTTTCACCCAGATCGTAAATTTAGATAATGAAACTTCATTTTAAAGGAGTATTCTGCACTATTTTGAAAGGCATATTCCTATTTCTTTAGTTATATTTGATTCTATAAAACAATAGTTTAGATTTTTTTCATTTTGATGAATACCCACAAACATTTTATTAAAAAACTAAAAGAGAATACAATTTTTTTTAAAAATGATGTGCTTCAATTTGATGCCTTAGGGCAAGCAGCTCAAAATTTAGATCCTAAATTACTAGTTGTATTAATCAATGATTCAATACTAAAAAAGCAATTTTTTACTAAAGTAGGCGATGTTCTTGTTTTTGATAAAATTCAATTTCAGGATTTTATTTTACCATTTGAACAATCTGAATCTAAAAAAAATTACTGTTTCAAAAATTGGAAAAAATATTCAGAAAAAGGAGTTGCTATTCCTTCGGAGCTAAAGGATGAAAATTATATTATTAAAGGAGATAATTACGATGTTTTATGTGCTATTAAACCCATTTTTATAGAAAAAATAAAGTGTATTTATATTGATCCGCCATACAATACCGGTAATGAAAGCTTTAGTTATGCTGATAAATACAATTCTAATACTTGGCTTTTACAAATCGAAAAATGCCTGCGAATTGCACACGAGTTATTAACGCCAGATGGCGTACTATTTGTAAGTTGTGACGATAATGAATTCGCGTATTTAAAGGTGTTACTTGATAAAATTTTTAAGCGTGAGAATTTTATAGAACACTTCTCTTGGAAAAAAACGGATACACCAAGCAACTTACCTAAAAAGAGTAAAAAGGTGTTGGAATACATTTTGTGTTACGAGAAAAATAGAGATTCCGTAAAATATAAAGGTGTTCCGAAAGCTTCTGGTACGAGCAACGGATTAATGAATCAAACAAATGCCGTTAAAACACTCGTCTTCCCTAAAAACAAGATTGATACTGGTTTAGCAGACGGAATTTACACGATAGGAACGTATGGTACTAAAAAATACACCATTAATCTTTTAGAAGATACTGAGGTTAAAAACGGACTTTTTGTGAAATCCGTATTCTTAGAAGGTAAGTTTAAATGGAGTCAGAAGAATTTAGATAAAGAGCTTAAAAAAGGCACGAAAGTGTCTATCAGGTCTATTGCATTTTCACCATCTTACGAGAAAACGGAGTATGAAATGGAAGCGCCATTGAATTATATCGATAGTAAAATGGGTGTGGATACTACAGAAAATGCAGGTCGTGAATTAACCCAATTGTTCGGAAAAGAAGTGTTTACCTATCCTAAGTCGGAAAGTTTAATGGCCTATCTGTTCAATATGATTAGCAATAAATTAAGCAAAGACGATTATATATTAGATTTTTATTTGGGGAGTGGTACTACGGCTGCGGCTGCGCATAAATTAGGCTATCGCTACATTGGTATTGAACATGCCGATTATATCACAGAAATACCTGTAAAACGCTTAGAAAAAGTAATTAAAGGGGAGCAAACAGGTATTTCAAAAACCTACGACTGGAAAGGCGGAGGCAGTTTTGTGTATACGGAGCTTAGTTATTCTCCCGAAAAAAACACCTTTAAAGACGAGATTTTAAGTGATACTTTTTTTATCTTAAATGAATAATACTTAATATTTATAAGGATGCTAATCACCAACAACTTTGAAGCTATTTGTACCGCAGCAAAAATTAGCGCTCAAAATATGGTGAAAAATGGCTTGTATTCTCGATTCGGATTAAGTGATAATGCTCGTATTGAAAAGGCTTATTTAGGCTGTATTGGCGAATTAGCTTTTGAAGAATTTCTAAAAGAACAGAATATTCAGTACAAAACTGACAATACGGATTTTACTGCTAGAAATTCTGACGACTTCGATTTTTTAATCAATTCAAAAAAAATAGATATTAAGGTGGCTAAAAAGTCCACCAAAAGTAACCCATCTGATGGATGGACGTATGGATATCCGCAAGAACAAAAACCAGAAAGCAAAGATTATGTGATTATTGGTTGGGTAGATTTTAACCAAAAGCAGATCGGTTTTTATGGTTGGATTGCTGGAAAAATAATTTCCGAATTTCCAGTAGTCACACAAAACACTTTTGCAGGCTACGATTATAAAACACCAAACCATGAATTTAAATGGGGCGTTTTACATAAAAATTTTAATCATTTTTTGAAGGAAGTAATCAGCTAAATTCAAAACTTATTACCTTTAAATCAAGCTCTGTAACTAAGGTTACCGAAAACTGTTATAAAAAGTGTTATTTTTAAAGCTTAAATATCATTTTCTATTCATGGAAAGAAGAAAATTTATACAAGGAACTTCTTTGGCAAGTTTAGCCAGTTTGCTTGGAGTTTCTATTGTTTTTGCAAACAATATACCAGAAAACTATACACTTGTGGCTTTGCAAGAAACTGATCCGTTTGCATTATTTAAAAAAAACAAACAGATGATCGTTTTAAACGATAAACCTTGGAATATTGAAACACAAGCCCATTTGCTGAATGATAAAGTAACCCCAAACGCCGCTATGTTTGTGCGGAATAATGGAAATATTCCTGAAAATATTGATACTAAAAAATGGGAGCTCACAATTGATGGAGAATCGGTAAAACAGGAAAAAAAATATACGTTACAAGAATTAAAAACAAAATTTAAGCAATACACGTATCAATTAACCTTAGAATGTGGTGGTAACGGTCGTAGTGAATTTAATCCACCAGCAAAGGGCAATCAATGGACGATTGGAGCTGTTTCATGTGCTAGGTATACAGGAATTCGATTAAAAGATCTTTTGGAAGATGTTGGTATAAAAAGTAATGCGGTTTACGTAGGTTATCATGCAGCAGACACCCATTTAAGTGGCGACCCTAGTAAAGAACCCATTTCTCGAGGTGTCCCATTATATAAGGCTTTACAAGATGAGACTTTAATCGCGTTTAAAATGAATGGCGAAGAAATTCCTTTAGTTCATGGCTATCCATTACGATTGGTTGTGGGTGGTTTTCCTGCTTCTGCTTCTGGAAAATGGTTAACAAGATTAAGCATTCGTAATAAAGTTCACGATGGTGAAAAAATGACGGGTAGTTCTTATAAAGTTCCCAAAAATCCTGTTGCGCCTAACGAAACTGTAAAAGAGGAAGATATGCAAATTATCGAATCGATGCCAGTGAAGTCGTTAATTACCTATCCGAAATCTGGAGCCACTTTTCCGTTGACTAAAAAACTCGCTATCAACGGACATGCTTGGGCAGGGGAATTAGCTGTTATAAAAGTAGATTATTCTATCGATTTTGGAAGTACTTGGAAAACGTGTGATTTAAAAACGGCGACCAATAAATTTGCATGGCAGCATTTTTCTGCAGAAATCACTTTTCCGCAAAAGGGATATTATGAAATTTGGGCAAAAGCTACCGATACTAATGGTGTAGCACAACCCATGTTGGTACCAGGCTGGAATCCGAAAGGATATTTGAATAATGCTTGTCACCGAATAGCCGTAAAAGTAGTGTAAATGAAGCCTGAAGATATTTTTAAAAAAAACATAAAAACGATTCGAAAACTGTTGTTGTCTTTTGTTTTGGTTTTCTTGATGCTAATTGGCGGACTTTTCTTTTTTATTCGTAATGAAACTACAAAAAATACGACTATTGAAGCTATTGAATCTTCTGATTATGTTGAAATTTCAAAAGAAGACGATTTTGATAAAATTGAAAACGGAATTCATGTGGCTACGGGTTTTGTAGAAGGTGATGGATTAATGCTTGTGGTGCAGAATTGCACCAGTTGTCATTCCGCTAAATTGGTCACACAAAATCGAATGTCGAAAGAAAAGTGGTTGGCCACCATCCGATGGATGCAAGAATCTCAGAATTTATGGGATTTAGGCGTTAATGAAGCACCAATTTTAGACTATTTGAGCACCTATTATGCGCCAAATCAAATAGGAAGAAGAGCAAATTTAACCGATATTGATTGGTACGAGTTGAAGTAAATAGTGAGCAGTAAACAGTGAATAGTAAGCAATAAAAAATACCATTTTCGATTAGAACTAGTTTTTTTGAAACTATATTTTATCAAATTTTAAAACAATAAAATCCTTAATGAACGAATACATACATATCATCATCAAAGCCATTATGGGCACGTTTAATTGGACTTGGAAGTCTATTATTTTTGAAGTGCCTTGGTACACCAACTATTTTTGGGGATTAATTGTAATTTCTTTATTGGTTTGGGGTTTAGAAGTGGTATTTCCTTGGAGAAAAAATCAGGCTATTTTTCGTAAAGATTTTTGGCTAGATGCTTTTTATATGTTTTTTAATTTTTTCTTATTTGCGATTTTCATTAGTGGTTTCTATGCTCTTCTAGCTACAGTCTTTTCCAAATTTGGTGTTTCAGCAAGCAGTATAGCCCTAATTGATTTTTCGGCTTGGCCCATGTGGGGACAATTACTAGTGTTTTTTATTTTGTTAGATTTTGTACAGTGGTTTACGCATATTTTATTACATAAATATCCCTTTTTGTGGGAGTTTCATAAAGTACATCATAGTGTTAAAGAAATGGGGTTTGCCGCTCATTTACGGTACCATTGGATGGAAAATATCTTATACAAACCTCTTAAAACACTTGCCGTAATGCTATTAGGTGGTTTTGAACCCGAACAAGCCTATATTGTTCATTTTATAGCGATTACGATTGGTCATTTTAATCATTCTAATATTAAAATTACATACGGTCCTTTAAAATATTTTTTAAACAATCCAGTGATGCATTTATATCATCACGCACATGAGCTACCAAAGGGCACCTTTGGTGTTAATTTTGGAATCAGTTTAAGCATTTGGGATTACATCTTTAAAACGAATTATATTCCTGAAGAAAGTGGTACTATTGAGTTGGGTTTTGAAGGTGATGATAAATTTCCGAAAGATTTTCTGCATCAGAATATGCACGGTTTTGGTAAGACAAAGTAAAAATAGATTTTCAGTTTAATTGTTGCAATTCTAACCTTAAATTCTCTCTCGCTTGCGGTTCATATTTTTCGATAAAGAATTTGGTTTTGTAGATAGACTTTAGCGCTAAAAGACTTTCGAGAACCTTTTTTCTTCCAGGGCGATACATAATATCAGGATAAATTTTATATTCTTTTCGGATGTTTTTACAGTACGCTGTGTAAACGTCCTTGCTTTTTCCTAGAATAGAAAGATCAACATCTAACAGAAAATTGGTGTCATGACAAGCCGATAATTCGTGTTTTTTGGTAGCTTCAATTTGAAACATGCATTCCCGAATGTGGGTAAAAGAAGTCTTCGTTATTCTTTTTTGAAATAATAAAGCACTTTGGTGTTCGTTATCGCTTTTAGTGGCTTTATAAACAATATCATGGTAAAAGATGGCAAATACTAAAGTATCAAGATTCTTAATTTCAGATTTTACCGCCTCTAACTCCGTTAGCATATTTTCTAAATGATCCAAATTATGGTAATGACGCGATTTAGAAGTATAATTTTTTTCTATTTCAAGCCAGCAGTCTAAATTGTAATTTTCATCACTAGAATAGGTACTAATTAGAGTTAAAAATGTTTCTTTTATCATTAATAAGAATTTTTAAAATATTACTTTTTAGAACAAAATTTTTTAAACTTATTAAACTTGATTACCTAAAAAAACAAAATATCTTGAAAAGCTTCTATTTTATCTATATTAGTTACCTTTTTAACTACTTTTATTTTCTTAAAATTCTTAAAATTCGACTATACATTATTTCTGATAAACTCCAATTGTAACCGTCAAAATCTACAGTATTTGTAAATTGAATTATAACCGCATCAATATCTTTATGGTATTTGGCAATTGTTTGATAGCCTGGAATTAGGCCTGTATGTTCATATTTATATATTGAATTATAGATTTCTTGTTCTTTTTTATCTTTAAAGGTAGTCCCATCATTTAAAGCTCGAATAAATTTACCTAAATCTTCTGCCGTTGCCAACATAACGCCATTATCATCCATTTTTAAATCCTTATCATAACCAACATAATAACCACTCATTACATCTTCTGGCTCAACTTCTTTGATTGAACCATAAGTATTATTAAGATTTAGAGGTTCTAAAATATTCTTTTTTATGTATTGAAATTTTTTTATCCCTGATACTTTTTCTATTAATTCAGAGAGTAATAAGTAGTTTGTATTACTGTATTCAAAACTTTCATCAGGTTCAAATTTGGCTGGTAAATCAAGGATTAATTCAAGTCGTTCTTTGTCATTTTGTTTTGGATGAACCCAATATTTTTTTGTGTCAGTATAATTAGGGATTCCACTACGATGTTTAACCATCATTCTCAATGTAATTTCATCCATATTCTCTATCCGACCAATCAGTTCTGGGAAGTAATCGGCAAGTGTTTTATCTAACGATAAACTTCCATTTCTGACTAATTTGGTGATAGCAAGAGCGGTATATAGTTTGCTAACACTAGCAATTTTAAATAATGAATTTGGATCACTAGGTATTTTATCTTCTCTATTCTTGTAACCTGAAGTAAAAAATTCTTGCTTATGGTCTATGTTATCTACATAAATAATAATTCCGTCAAACCCATAATCAGTCGCTTTATTTACTTGTTTCTGTACGGAATTTGGTAATGGCATTATCCAAGCTTTTAAGATGGTCCACGGAACAAAGTATAAGGATATGATTGTTCCAATAAGTAATAAAATTTTAATTGTTTGTTTTGATTTTATCTCAGTCATTCAATTTCGAAATAGTCTATTAATTATTAAAATGCAAAAAAATAGTAAAATACCAATACTAAAATTATGACTAAATTAATAAAAACAAAAGAGTAGCGAGGTAAAACGCCAAAATAAAGGAAGAGAAAATAAATGTATCTTAAGTGCTAAACTTTATTTTGTTTGCTTTTCTTCTTTCTCCATAACAACCAAATTACTAAAATTGATATAATAATGATGAAAGGCCAAATATTTAATAAGGCGACAAAAAACCAAACTAAATTATCCCATCCATTAGAGAAACCATTTTTAAACTTATGTCCAAATTCGGTTTCATTGGCTTGTATTTCATAAAATGTGATGGTGAGTGTGGAAAACGAAACCTGACTTTTTAAATAATTTAAACGGCCTTCAATTGCTTCGATATCAGAACGCAACTCGCCAATTTGTTTTTCAACTTCGAGCATTTCAGTAACGCTATTCGCTTTTGTGAGTATTTCAGAATACCTTTTTTCAAGTTCTTTTTTTGTTTTAAGTCGGGCTTCTACATCAACAAATTCTTCGGTAACATCTTTAATTTCAATATTTTTACTATCGAATTTGGTGACTTCTTTGGTGGCATCATTTAGTAATTGATCAAAGTTATTTGCAGGAACGCGAATAATTATGGTATTGCTAACTCTACCATTACTTTTATATTCTTGATCGGAGGAAACATAGCCTTTAAACTTCTCCATACTTTCAAAAATTGATTTTCGAGTATTATTTATATCACTCGTCTCAAAAGATATATTGCCCTCTTTTATTAATTTTCGTTCTATGTTTTCGGTCTGTTTTCCAGCAATAGGACTCATGGCAACTTCATCTGCCATTTCAAATGAAGCTTGGTCATTATTTTTGCAGCTAAATAGGAATAGGAACGTTAATAATGCCAGTATATGTTTAGAAAATCCATGCATCTTTTTTGTTTTATTTGTGGATAATTAGATTGAAGAATCAATTATTATTCCAATTTAAAACTAAAGTATGAAAAACTAACAAACAAAAATGAATCGTTTAAAAATAGGGGAGAGATAAGAAAGAAATATTAATCTTCAGAATTAAACTGAATACTCCAAATACCCCGAACTTCATTTTCAGCATAGCCAAGTGCTTTATCCGCAGGATATAAATTTTTTAGGGCTTTATACGTTTCGGGGGAAACTTCTTTTTCGGAACCATGGCATTGTAAACACATAGCATTTGTAGTTATCGGATAGTAAAAATTAACAGTAGAACCTTCTTCTTTTATTATGGGTTTTATATCCGAATTATTTGCTACAGCTGTTTTAAAACTTTCAATATATTCAAGTTCTTGAGCATTTGCTTTATTACTTAGATTTCTAGGCTTGTCGCTCACGCGTTTAATTTTTGCATTATGAACTGTTGCCATGCTATCTGTTAATGGATATGCTTGAATATTGCAGAATTCTAAAGCTCCTAAAGTGCCTTTTTTTTGAATAGCACCCATTAAGTTCTTACCTAATATTTGTTTCGTGGCAATAGCATAGCTTAAACCTATTTCTTCAACAGATTGTTGAGGAGAATCTTCTCTTTTGTGTTCTTGTTTTCTGTGATCTTCAAACCATTCTGGCTCATCAATATCATGTGTAAACATATAATCGGCAATGGCTGCTATATCCTTTTCAGGGTATGGTAAGTAAGGCATTACGCCAAAACGCCTAACCGCACCTGGCATTTTTGAAATTTCTACAGATGGTTTTTTTGTCCAAGCAATAATATCTTGAATAAATTCTTCTTTTGTCGTGCTGTCTTTTTTATAATGTTCTTTTACGGCAATCATCGGTGGTGCAATTCTAC
This sequence comes from Cellulophaga sp., assembly GCA_030731855.1. Lineage (GTDB taxonomy): Bacteria > Bacteroidota > Bacteroidia > Flavobacteriales > Flavobacteriaceae > Cellulophaga. The sequence goes on from JANQTG010000069.1 coordinate 16,631, forward strand.
CGCCTTGTTTGGTATTTGGGTTATGGCAACTATAGCAATTCGTTTCCATCAATTCTTTACCAGGGTGTTGCATAGCTAATTCAGCACTACTTTCTTGTGTATTTAGTGTAGTTGCTTTATTCGATTCTTTACAGCTCATAAAAAATACAAAAAACAGGGTAAACAGTAGATATTTCATTTGATACTATTTAAGGGTTTTGGTTACGAACTTAATGAAAGTTTAAACCTTGTAAATCATAATTATCATCAACTATTTAAGATGACATTTTTCCTGTAGCGCAGCTCACAAACGATTTTGCTTTTGAAGCAAATGTGTTTTCATCATCCACAGACGGATAGCCGATACTTTTTAGTTTTTCTATTACTTTTAACGTAGTTTCTGAACTGTCTGATATGAATGATATAGCCGAAGTTTCAACATCTACCTTTACATCATTGATATTTGGAATATCTGATATTTTTGAAGTAATTGTTTTTGCACAACCACCACATTTTAGATTCTGAACTATGATTGAATTTTGCATATATTTAGAGATTTACTGCTAATAAAACTTTTGTATTATTTTCTTTTTTTTGAATTTTACCAAGACCCAAGACCCAAGATTATTTCCAAGCCGAGTAACCACCTTTTAAATTTACTACTTCGGTAAAGCCCATTTTAGCAAGCTTTTTGGCGGCACTCATACTCCTTGCACCTGAACGGCAATACACATAAACAGGAGCTTCTTTGTTATACTTTTCGAATCCTTTTTCAAAAGCTGTACTATTAAATACATCAATATTTATGGCTTTTTTTATGTGTCCACCACCAAATTCTGATGGAGTTCTAACATCTACTAATTGTACTTTTTTATCCTGAATGGCAGCTTTAAATTCAGCTACATTCATATTTTTTATTACGTCTGCTGTTGCACTTTGCATTCCGAATAATTGACTTAAAAACGACATATTTTATATTTTTTTTGGTGAAGAAATTTTCTATTAATATTTTAATTTATCTCCTATTTTGACAAGCGCTGCACATTGCCTTTTGAGAGGTCAGATTTACTTTTTGGTAGTTCTTGGTGATAAAAAAATGGAAGCAGCAAAAACCACTCTACTACTTCCATTAAAACAACCAACCAATAAACTTTTGTTAAGTTTACTGACACAAATTTAAGGCTGTTTTTAAGGAAGTACAGTAACTTTAGTTACATAGAACGTTTTTTTATAAATCGATAATTTTTATAAAATTACGGTGTAGTTTTATTTTACCCATTTCTTCTAATTTTTTTAAAAGGCGCGAAATAACAACCCTTGAACTATGCAAATCATAAGCAATTTCTTGGTGTGTATTATGAATAGTATCGTCTTTATTTATTCTAGATTTTTCTTTTAAATAGTTGATGATTCGTTCATCCATATTCTGAAAAGCAATAGAATCTACCGTAAGTAAAAGTTCATTTACTCTTTTATGGTAGCTATCAAATACAAAATTTCGCCACGTTTTATATTTAGCCGTCCATTCTTCCATTTTTTGAATCGGAATCATAATTAGAACGGTATTGAGCTCTGCAATAGCTCTGATTTCACTTTTGCTATTCGCCATGCAACAAGTTAGCGTCATCGAACAAGTTTCTCCTTTTTCTAAATAATATAAAAGCAACTCGTCGCCATCAGCATCTTCTCGTAATATTTTAATAGCACCTGAAACCAATAATGGCATACTTTTAATATACTCGCCGATCTCTATTAATTTAAAACCTTCAGGAACTTCTTTAAAAATACCAATAGCGGCAATTTCATCTAATAATTCTTTCTCAAAAATAGTTCCGTAATTATCGTAAATTTCTTTTAGCATTTGCTTTATAATATGAGCTAGTAAACTTAACAATAATACTAGTTAGATGCAATTCTAAAGTGATGAAAAATCCACAGGTCGAAAGTCAAATGTCTAAAGTAAAGAGAGAAAAAAATGCGAAGTACAAAATTAGAAATACGAAAAATATACTTCGTATTTTGTATTTCTAATTTCGTATTTATTTAAGTCCATCAGCACTTGCACTGAGCGGAGTCGAATTGGACAACTAAATTAGAAGAATCTCGAACAATCAACGCTGCCTCCAAAATTTGTTTATTCAAGCTTTGTTTTAAATCAGGAGTGTCGACTAAGTTTAAAAAGGTTTCTGCGGCTCGCTTGCCTATTTCGGCACTATGTTGATTAATGGTAGATAGGGTAGGCGTGACCATTGCCGTAAAAGGTTCGTTTCCAAAACCAACTAGTGCAATATCAGATGGTATAGCGATATTGTTTTCTTGAAGCACTTGTAAAGCACCTAGCGCTGCATAATCGCTGGCAACATAAACCGCATCAGGTCTATTGCTTAAATTTAATAATTGTTGCATTTTATCGCGACCATCTTCAATAGTAAGGCTACTTTCTATTAGTAATTCATCATCGGTAGGTAAATTATTCTTTTTTATCGCATCAATATACCCTCTAATTCTGTTGTTAAAAATACGCGTGCGTCTATAGCCACCAATATGCGCAATGCGTTTTTTTCCTTGTGCAATTAAGTGTTCAATAATTAAGTGACTGCTGTCATAATCATTAATACCTATATAATCGACATTCAAATCGTTTTCTCCACGGTCAAATAAAATAAGTGGAATTCCTTTCGATTTTATTTTTTCATAGTGCGATAAATCGGTAGTTTCATTGGCCATAGATGCTATAATTCCATCTACCTGAGTAAATAACAAAGTATCTATATTACTGCATTCTTTTTTATAGGACTCGTTAGAATGGGTGATGATAATTTGGTAGCCATTGGCATTCAAAACTTCTTCTATACTTTGTATAACGGATGAAAAAAAGTTGCTATTCGTTCTAGGGACAATAACGCCGACTAAATTACTTTTTCCCTTACGTAAGGCGCTTGCTAGGTGGTTAGGTTGATAATTTAATTCTTTCGCAACCTTCTTTACGGCTTGTTTTGTTTTATCGCTAATACGAGAATCTCCATGCATTGCTTTTGACACGGCTGCGGTAGAAATATTCAAGATAGTGGCAATATCTTTTAAGGTTATTTTTTTATTTGACAATTTTTAGTATATTTGCTTAATCGATTAAGCAAATATATTGTATTATCGGAACTAATCAAAACTAATTTTAATACCTAAAACAGTTTTGATTTTTATTTTACGATTAGGTTAATCGATTAAGCAAAAAAATTATAACCTTAAAAAATAGATTAAAAATGAAAAAAGTAGTTACATTCGGAGAGATAATGCTTCGATTAGCCCCAGAAGGATTTTTAAGATTTTCACAAGCGAACAGTTTTGATGTTGTTTACGGTGGTGGAGAATCTAACGTAGCAGTTTCATTAGCTAATTACGGAGTTCCTGTTGATTTTGTAACGCGTTTGCCTAAAAATGATATTGGCGAATGTGCTATGATGGAAATGCGTAAGCGTGGTGTGGGTGTTGACAAAATAGTTTGGGGTGGCGAACGTTTAGGGATCTATTTTTTAGAGACTGGTGCTGTTTCTCGTGGGAGTAAAGTGGTGTATGACCGCGCACACTCTTCTATGGCTAGCATTCAATCGGGTATGATTAATTGGGAAGAAGTTTTTAAAGGGGTAGAATGGTTCCATTGGACAGGAATTACACCAGCAATTTCTCAAAGTTCTGCTGATGTTTGTTTAGAAGCGGTAAAAGCGGCTAGTAAATTAGGTGTTACAATTTCTACAGATTTAAATTATAGAGCTAAATTATGGCAATATGGTGGCGATAGAGAAGCTATTATGACCGAATTAACCTCGTATTGTGATGTTATTTTAGGAAACGAAGAAGATGCTGAAATGCATTTCGGCATTAAGCCAGAAGGTTTAGATGTACAAACTCACGGTCACGATGTGAAAGCAGAAGCTTTCTTATCGGTTTGTCAACAAATGATGGCAAAATTCCCAAAAGCTAAAAAAGTGATTACTACGTTGAGAGGTTCTATTTCTGCATCGCACAATACATGGGCTGGTGTTTTATATGATGGTAAAAAAATGTTAGAAACGCGTCAATATCAAATTACCGATATTGTTGATAGAGTAGGTGGTGGCGATAGTTTTATGGGTGGATTAATATATGGATTATTAAAATTCCCAGAAGATGATCAAAATGCCTTAGATTTTGCCGTAGCAGCTTCTGCTTTAAAGCACACTATAAAAGGTGATGCAAACTTAGCGACTGTTGATGAAGTAAATAAATTAATGGGTGGTGATGCTTCTGGTAGAGTTGCACGATAATTTTATAAAATAAATTAAATTTTGAAAAAATCGATAGCAATCATTTGTGGTGGAGGTCCTGCTCCTGGTATAAATACGGTCATTAGCACTTTAGCCAAAACTTTTCTAAAAGATGGCTACGAAGTAATTGGGGTGCATCACGGATACCAAGGACTATTATCAGACAATCCAGAGCTAAAGATTTTCGATTTTCATCATGCAGATCGTATTTTCAGTCGCGGTGGTTCTACGCTTATTATGAGCAGATTTAAACCGAAGGACAGTGATTTTAAAGCCGATTTTTTTAAAAAATATAATGTACAATTATTAGTAACTATTGGCGGTGATGATACTGCATCAACCGCCAATAGATTAACTAAATACTTACAAACACAAGATCTAAAAG
>JANQTG010000070.1 GCA_030731855.1 Cellulophaga sp.
CGCTACGCGCTTTTCAAAATGGGGTTGGAAACATTTCAGTAAAATTAACAGACCCCGCTATGCAGCGGGGTTAGTTCAACCATCCATTTTGAATACACGCTACGCGCTTTTCAAAATGGGGTTTCACTAAAAAACAAAACCCACCCTTAATAGAATCAAGGATGGGAAAAAAAATTGCTATGAAAAAGAAAATTAACATTGGTTACCCAATGTTGATTCAAATATACGTTTTTATTTTAAAAATCAAAATGAAAAGCACCTAAGAAAACATATCTTTTACTTTTTCGAAAAAAGATTTGTCTGATTTCTCAGGATTTGGTAGAAAATTTTCGTTTTCTTGCATTTTTTCAAAGAAATCTTTCTGCTCTTTATTTAAGGTTTTTGGCGTCCAAACATTCACATGAACTAACAAATCACCAGCACCATAACCATTTAAACTTGTAATTCCTTTGCCGCGTAGACGTAAAATTTTACCCGATTGAATACCCGGCTCTAATTTTATACGCACTTTTCCGGTTACTGCATCAATTTCTTTTGAAGTTCCTAAAACCGCTTCAGAAATACTGACGTATAAATCGTAATGTAAATTATCGCCTTCTCTTTTTAGGGTATCGTGTTCTTTAGTTTCTATCGCAACAATTAAATCGCCAGGCACTCCGTTTCCGGGTGCATCATTACCTTTACCAGTAACTTTTAATTGCATTCCGTCTTCTACACCACCTGGTATTTTTACTGAAACCGTTTCTTCTTTAACAATTAAACCTTGTGCGTCTGCATCACTAGGCCTTTTATCTATAATTTGTCCGCTTCCGCTACAAGAACTGCACGTTGCCGCAGTTTGCATTCTTCCTAAAATAGTATTAGTAATTTTAGTTACTTGACCTCTACCACCGCAGGTTGCACATGTTTTATAGGTTACACCATCTGCTTGAACCTTACGTTTTACTTTAATCTTTTTTTCAACACCGTTGGCAACCTCTTCTAAAGTTAAAGAAACTCTTATTTTTAGGCTACTTCCTTTTGCTCTACGTTGACCTCCGCCACCGCCAAAACCGCTAAAACCTCCGCCTCCGAAGCCGCCACCAAAAATATCACCAAATTGACTGAATATGTCGTCCATATTCATGCCACCTCCGCCACCACCAAAACCGCCAGCGCCATCAAAAGCTGCGTGGCCGTATTGATCGTAACGAGCTTTCTTATTTTCGTCACTTAAAACTTCATAAGCCTCAGCTGCTTTTTTAAACATGTCTTCGGCCTTAGCGTCTCCTGGGTTTTTATCAGGGTGATATTCTACCGCTTTTTTTCGATATGCTTTTTTAATCTCAGCCGCAGATGCCCCTTTGGTGATGCCTAATATGCTATAATAATCTTCTTTCATGTCTTCTTTTTAATTTCCAACAACCACTTTAGGATGACGGATAATTTTGTCGCCAAGCTTAAATCCTTTTTCAATAACGTCAATGATTTTCCCCTTCATTTTTTTATCAGGAGCAGGAATTTGAGTAATCGCATCATGAATTTCAGCATCAAAAACATCCCCAGCTTTGGTCTCAACTTCTTCTAAGCCTTTAGATTTTAGAACTTGAATAAATTTATTGTGAATTAACTCTACACCTTTAAACATTTCTTTATCATCTAACTTTGCTAGTTCTGGCATGGCGCGATCAAAATCGTCAGAAACTGGTATTAAGGCAGTAATAACCTCTTGGCCAGCAGTTCTAAATAAATCTATACGTTCTTTTGAGGTTCTTTTTTTGTAGTTTTCGAACTCTGCAAAAAGTCTTAAGAATTTATCTTTTTCTTTAGCTACTTCTTCTCTTAATTGCTCTTCAATCGAAAGTTCTTCGATAGGTTCGTTTTGCACTTCTTCTTTTTGTTCTTCAATGTTTTCTTGAAACTCTTCATTCAAGTTATCATTAAGAATATCTTCTAAATTATTTTTATCGCTCATGGGTAAACTCTTCTTTGTTCTGCATTTAACAGTTGGCAAAAGTACTGCCAATTATTTAAAAATGTCAAAATGTCATTAAACTTTGTCTAAAATGGATTTAGAAAAAAGTGAAACAAAAGAGAAGAGATTAAACATGAAAGAAAATCTTGAAATCGATCCAAAAGTAAAATAATAGAAGAAGCTATGCTTTTTTACCGTAAAGTGGCTTTAGCGCACTACATACATTCTGATATTTAAATTTAAAACCTTCTTCTAGTATTTTTTTGTTACTAACGCGCTGACTATCAAACAATAATTGTGACATATCGCCCAAGATTAGCTTTAAAAAAGCCTGTGGAATATTTGGTAACAGAATTTTTTTACCCAAAACATCAGCTACTTTCAAAGTAAGTTTTTCGTTGGTAACAGGGTTTGACGCTACGGCATTGTATACACCATTGAGTTCTTGAGTTATAGCAAATAAAAAAATGTTTGCTAGATCTGAAATGTGTATCCATGATTGCCATTGTTCACCCGATCCAAAAGGCGCTCCAGCATAAAATTTAATAGGTTTTACCATTTCTGGTAAGGCACCCCCTTTGTTAGACATTACGAGGCCTATTCTGATTTTTACTACATTAAAAGAAAAACTAGTAAAAGTATCCGCTTCTTTTTCCCAAGCTTCAACAACTTCTCCTAAAAATCCTTTTACAGGGTACGTTTCGTCTTCTTCGTAGAAATTTGTGATAGAGCTAGGGTAAATACCTGTTGCAGATGCAGACACAAATGATTTTATATTGGAAGTATTTACCTTTTTTAAACCACTTTTAAGAGTTCTAAGTGAATTTATACGACTAGAAAGTATGACTTTTTTATATTCTGGAGTCCAACGATTCGATATCGTAGCGCCTGCTAAGTTGATAATTGCAGTAACATTTTCAAAGCACTGAATATCAATTTCATTTTTATCAGGATTCCAGTAAAAACCTTGGTAATTAGCGATGGACTGAATTTTATGTTTGCTAGTCGTTAAGTAATGAACGTCGAAATTATTTTTATGACACGCTTTTACTATTTCTTTACCAATTAAACCAGTTGCACCTGTTATTAAAATTTTCATCTATTACTTTTTATACTTAGGATACGTTTACTTAGCAATTAAACATTTTAAGCAATTATTGCTACTAACAATTCACGAATTTAAAAAATTTTAAAAAGTAAAGGTATGCGATTTTGAGCAAGTACATAACGGCTTTAATGTAGCTTTAACACAATACACCTCTATTTTCTAAAGGTTGTGTCAGAAAAAAAAAATCCTAAGGTTTTCTTAGGATTTTGTAGATATTTTACGAGCTCTTAACATTTCACGTTTACCTGGAGGTCCAGGTAATTTTTCGACTAAAAAACCCACTGCTTGCATCGCTCTACGAACACTGCCTTTAGCTGCATAAGTAACCAAAACGCCGTTTTCTTTTAAAGCTTTAAACATAATCGAAAAGATTTCCTCAGTCCACAATTCTGGTTGAACGCGAGCTCCAAAAGCATCAAAATAAATAAGATTAAAAGTATCTGATGCTTTAATTTCAGTAAAATCTTTCTGCTGCTTTGTGAGTAAAAAATTTTTCGATATCTGTTCCTCTTTTTCCCACTGACAAGCATGCATTAACTCAAATTGATTTTTAAAATCTTCAGCTTCTAGTTGAGTTATATAATTAAGTTGTGCTATTTCTTCTTGTTTTACAGGAAAAGCCTCTACGCCAACATAATGAATCGCTAAATTGATTTTTTCAGCTTCAATACTCGTTATGATAGCGTTTAAACCAGTACCGAAGCCAATTTCTAAAATATTCACTTTTTGATTTTCAAAAAGCGATAAACCATGTTTTATAAAAACATGATAAGCCTCTTGAATTGCGCCATGAATGGAATGATACTGTTCATTCCAATCGACTAGCTGAATGGTTGTAGAACCATCCGAAGTGGTAATAATTTTACGCTCCAAACTATTCTTTTAACAATACACCATCTGCTTCGAAACTCAAGGTTTTTTTAGGTTCTGTAATCGCCTCAATAGCTTCTGCGGATTCTCCTCCATCTTCAGCATAATGCCTTTGTTCATCAACAGACATTTCCTCAACAAAAGCTTTACCATTTACAATAACTTCTTTACCATCAATATCTTTTGGCATAAAAAAGCCATAATCTTTAAACTTTACCATAGCTTCTGAACCATCGTCTAATTTCAATTTCATCCAACAGCCTTTTGATTTACAAACTTCTAAAACTGTAGCAGAAAATTTGGTATTTAAAGTATCTGCAACGGCTAAATTTTGAAATTTTTTAGTCATTTCTGAGTTGGTTAAAGCATTATTGGCATCAATTTCTGCTCCAAACGAAGCATAATTCATAGCAATTTCTTCTTTTTCTTCTACTACTTGTTCTTTATTTTGCTCCTTACAAGCCATAATAAGTACAAAAAATAAGCATAAAATGTTAATTCTTTTCATATATGTCAGTATTTAATTAATACTTACAAAGTTGGTCATTTTTAAACAAAAAAAGAAGTAGTACTTAGTATATTTCATTAATTTTATAGCCTCTAAATAAAAATAAATGGGAAAAATTGCCGATACTATAATTTCAATAGAAAAAAGTAAAACATCGAAGATTGCTCAAGTAGATTTTGACAACTTAGCTTTCGGAAGTGTTTATTCTGATCACATGTTAGTTTGTGATTATAAAAATGGCGCATGGGAAGTACCAAAAATTGTACCTTATGGACCATTAATGTTAAACCCTTCTGCTAAAATTTTTCATTACGGACAGTCTATCTTTGAAGGAATGAAGGCTTATAAAGATGCTAAAGAGGATATTTATTTGTTTAGACCCTTAGATAATCACAAGCGTTTTAATATTTCAGCAAAAAGAATGGCAATCCCTGAAATTCCTGAGAATTATTTTATTGATGGTTTAAAAGCCTTATTAAAATTAGAAGAACAATGGATTCCGACTAAAGAAGGAAGCTCTATGTATATTCGTCCGTTTATGTTTGCTTCGGGTGAGGGCTTTCATGCATCGCCAGCAAATGAATACAAGTTCATGATTTGTTTAGCACCTTCCGGAGCTTATTTCGCTGGAAAAGTTAAAGTTTTAATTGAAGAAACCTATTCTAGGTCTGCAAATGGTGGTGTTGGTTATGCAAAAGCAGGCGGAAATTATGCAGGGCAATTTTATCCTACACAATTAGCTATTGAAAAAGGGTACAATCAAGTTATTTGGACCGACGACGTTCACCACGAAAATATAGAAGAAGCAGGCGCTATGAATATTTTTATTCGGATTAATGACACTTTAATTACTGCACCAACAAGCGACAGGATTTTAGATGGTATTACCAGAAAAAGTATCATTGATATTGCTTTAGATGAAAATATAAAAGTTGAAGTTCGAACGATTACGGTTAGCGAAGTTGTTGAAGCAGCCAAAAAAGGAACTTTAAAAGAGATGTTTGGCGCAGGAACGGCTGCTGTTATTTCTCCAATTAGTACTTTCGGGCATAGAGGTACAGATTACGATTTGCCAGAATTAGAAAATAGCTACGCAAGTATATTTAAGAAAAAAATTACCGATATACAGTACAATAAAACAGAAGATAAATTTGGATGGAGGGTTAAAATATAAGTTTCGTTGACGGTTGTTCGTTGCTAGTTGATGCTTTGCATTAGTATCTGAATAATAGCAGTGATAATTATTAAAATGAATCAAAAAACTGTCAAAAAACTAAATTACCTTAAGCAAAAATAAAAAATGGCTATCAAAATTTTGATAGCCATTTTTTATTTTTCCAATATCGCTTTAATATTAGGTTGAAAATAATTTGGCCCTTTGAGTACTTTACCGTCTTCTCTGTAAATAGGTTTCCCGTCTGCCCCCAACTTACTCATATTACTCCGCTGAATTTCATTAAAAACTTCCTCAATTTTGTATTGCATTCCATGTTCTAAAATAGTTCCGCATAAAATATAGAGCATATCACCTAGAGCATCGGCTACCTCAACTAAATCGTTATTCTCTGCTGCTTCTAAATATTCTTTATTTTCTTCATCCATTAAATTAAACCGAAGCAAATTAGTGGTTACCCCTAAATTAGCCTTCATAGTTTTCGAAACACCCATTCCGAATGTTTCGTGAAATAACGCAACAGCATTTAGTTTATTTTTCATCTTTTAAGTTAATTAGATTATTTTTGTATAAAAATACATCCTATGTTTAGTACTGGACAATTAATTTTTGCGGCACTTTTTTTTGTCTCATTTGTCGTAATTATCTTTTTACAATACAAAAAAGATAAAAATTTGCATGCCAAAAATTATAAGGGAGTTATCTGGATTGCTTTATTTTTTTTATTCTTCATAATTAGTCTCTTCATTATTAAGTATTCCCTCAAAAATTAACGCAGTTGTTATTCATACCACAAAAATCACCAATTACACAACATTAGCTTTTAATTTGTAAGAAAAGTCATAATTTTGCGTTGTAATACAACAAACATAAGTCGTATGGTAACTTTCTTTAGTACTTTATTAATTTTATTAGCTGTAAACGTTTTACTATTAGTAGTTAGCGTAAACAACAATAAGACCGGTCAAAAAAATTTAAAAGATTCTTCTAGTATTGAAAATACAAAAATTTATCCTTTAAATATAATCGAAACAAAATATAATAAAGCCGTTTAGTTTTTATACTTTTAAAGTGTGAAACAATTTTTTCTTATTTTTTTAGGTGGTGGCCTAGGTAGTGTTTTACGATTCGCCGTTAGCAAAAACCTTAATAATTACTTTCCTAATTTTTATTTTGGTACATTTTTAGTCAATATTCTTGGCTGTCTTATTATAGGATTATTACTCGGCCTAACTCTAAAAGCCAATTACATCTCCGAAAATCAAACTTTATTACTTGCCACAGGTTTTTGCGGAGGTTTTACAACTTTCTCAACATTCGCCTTAGAAAACCATTCCTTATTAAAATCGGGAGACATTGCTAATTTTTTAATATATACCCTATTCAGCGTTGTCTTCGGCATTCTAGCCATAGTATTAGGAATATGGATCTCTAAATTTCTATAAAAATAACATCATTACCACAGTAGGTTTAGTCTAGCACTAATCTGTACCACCCTTTTAGTTCCAAAATTATATATACTGGTAAAATTTGAAGTTCTTAGAGAGGGTATTAAGAGTTCTGACTTCAAAAACCCTCTAGTAGAAATTCCCCTTCATTTAAAGATTAAGACTCAATTTGTTACAAACAAAATACAAATTAGAGGTTTTCTAATATTTTAAACATTCTTGCCTTTTCTTGTTATTTTTTGAACATCTCACAAAAAAATAACCATAAAAAGACTTTAACCTCCTCTTTTTTCAAAAAAAATAGACTTCAATTCATTGAATCATAATTTTTAAGACTAAAAATTAATCATACCCATAAATAAATAGGGTTCTAATTATTATATAATCAAAAATTAATGTCTATACCCTAAATTTTATGGGGTGTTAAATATTTTAACATACATTTGCGGTATCAACAAACAAATCAATTATGAAAAAAATCGAGGCAATTATTCGAAAGTCAAAATTTGATGAATTGAAAAAAGCACTACATCAAATAGAAGTCAACTTTTTTAGTTACTGGGATGTTACTGGAGTAGGGAATGAAAAACAAGGTCACGTTTATCGTGGAATTTCCTACAGCACTAGTGATATTCAGAGAAGGTATTTAACCATCGTTGTTTCTGACGAGTTTTTAGAAAAAACCATCAATACCATTTTAGAAGTGGCAAGCACAGGAAATGTAGGAGACGGAAAAATTTTCGTATCTGAAATTACTGAGGCTTACAGAATCAGAACAAAAGAAAGCGGACAAGCAGGAATTAACTAAAAAACACCAACCAAAAAAACACAATAATATGGAAGCAGGATTATTTACAGCAAACAACGTCTGGATGATGATGTGTACAGCACTTGTATTCTTCATGCATTTAGGCTTTTCATTTTTAGAAATAGGACTTACTAGACAAAAAAACACGATCAATATTTTATTTAAAAACGTATTTATTATCTGTATTGGATTATTACTTTATTATATAGGTGGCTTTAATTTAATGTATCCAGGTGATTTTAATGGATACTTAGGATTTGCTGGATTTGGTTTAGATCCAGGAGAAAACGGAATGACAGCTGAATATGCCTCTGGAGGGTATACCTATTGGACAGACTTTTTATTCCAAGGAATGTTTGCCGCAACAGCAGCAACAATTGTTTCTGGCGCAGTTGCCGAAAGAGTTAAAATAGGCGGATTTATGATTTTTACTATCATTTACGTGGGTCTAGTTTACCCTATCGTTGGTTCTTGGCAATGGGGTGGCGGATTTTTATCTACTTTAGGTAATGAAGTAAATGCTGCTGGAGAATTAATTAAAGAAGGTGGGTTTCATGATTTTGCAGGCTCGTCATTAGTACACTCTGTTGGCGGATGGGCTGCTTTAATAGCCGTTTACTTATTAGGACCAAGAATTGGAAAATTCGATGAAAATGGAAAAGCACAAGCGATTCCAGGACACAACATTCCATTTGCCGCAGCAGGAGTTTTAATACTTTGGTTAGGATGGTTTGGTTTTAACGGCGGCTCGGTACTTTCAGCCGACCCTGAAGGAACATCACTGGTATTGGTTACTACCTCTTTAGCAGCTGCAGCAGGTGGAGTTGCAGCGATGCTTTTTGCTTTTATTCTATACAAAAATCTAGATTTAACCATGTTTTTAAATGGTATTTTGGGTGGATTAGTAGGAATAACAGCTGGGGCAGATTTAATGTCTCCGAACGAAGCCATAATTATTGGTATCATCGCTGGTATTATAATTGTGTTAGCTGTCGCCTTAATCGATAAAATAAAATTAGATGATCCAGTAGGCGCTATTGCTGTACACCTTATTTGCGGTATTTGGGGAACCTTAGCAGTAGGTTTCTTTGGAGCTAAAGCTGGTGGCGATCAAATAGTATATCAATTAATTGGTATAGGGGTTATCGGAGCCTTCTGCTGTATCACTGCATTTATTATCTTATTTGCGATTAAGAAAACCGTAGGTATTAGAGTATCGAAAGAAGAAGAAGTTGAAGGTCTGGATCTTCATGAACATGGTATGGATGCTTATCCAGACTTTAGAATGAATCAACACTAAATAAAAACAAACGGAGCGTTTTGCAGAACGCTCCGTTCTATAATCAATTTTCAAAAACAAACATCAACATTTAATCTATCCTCTCTTTTATTATATGGAGAGCAACTAAATTATTAATTTATGAAAAAGATTACTACAACAAAGTTCGTGAAAAATATTTTCTTAGCAGCAACATTATTTGCAGGAACTATCGCATTTGCACAAGAAGAAGCAGAAGAAGAAACATCAAAATTTTCTCTTAGTGGTTCGGTAGATGCCTATTACCGAGCAAATCTTAATGCAAATAATAGCTTCGACGAAGCTTCTGGTTTGCCTTTTGCAGCGCCAGGATCTTCATTTGCACAGTTACCAGGTTTTGCGCTGGGCATGGTAAATTTAATAGCCGGTTATGAAGGTGAAAAATCAGGTTTTGTGGCAGATCTTGTATTTGGACCAAGAGGTACCGATGCAATTTTTAATTCTCCTATTTATTCATCAACAGGTAATATTGTAAACCAATTATATGCTTATTGGAATGTTACCGATAAAGTTAAATTAACCTTAGGTAATTTTAATACATTTCTTGGATACGAAGTAATATCACCTTCCGCAAATTTTAACTACAGCACCTCTTATTTATTCTCTTATGGTCCTTTTTCTCATACAGGAATTAAAGCGGATTTTGCTTTATCGGATGACTTTAGCTTAATGTTAGGTGTAATGAACCGTACTGACGTAACTGAGTTAAATATTGATGGAAAGTATGCTTATGGTGCACAATTGGGTTACAGCGGTCAGTTTTTAAATTTATTGGCTGATAATGGCTCTTTTGAAATAGACTACACAGGTGGTTTTGATTTGTCAGACACTTTCTTTTTAGGCTTAAATGCAGCTTATTTTGATGGCGCAGATGATACTGGTTTTGCTGGTGTGGCTTTATACCCACAAGTAACTACATCAGATAGTTTTTCACTAGGTTTAAGAGCTGAATATTTTGCTGAAACTGGAGAATTTGGCGCAATTGGTACTGGAGTTGAAGATTCTAGTGTTTTTGCTGCTACATTAACAGGAAGTTACTCTGTTGGTAATTTAATGATTAAGCCAGAACTTCGTTTAGACAGTGCATCTGATGATTCCTTTAATTTTTTAAATAACGATTTAGCACCACAAAAAAGCTTATCATCATTCTTAATAGCAGCTATTTATTCTTTTTAAAAATAAATTAAGTTGAGTTAATTTATATTTTACCTAAAGTGGCTACCTGAAAAGTAGCCACTTTTTTTTTAATTTTTAAAAGCTTTAACACCTGCTGAAACGGCCAGTCTTAAGTTATTAACTTCAGGCACAATTGGGCAAGCGTATTTTTTATTATAAGCGCAATATGGATTATACGATTTATTAAAATCGATTAAAATAGAATCTCCTTCAGGAATTTTCAAATCGATATAGCGCCCGCCCGTGTATGTCTGTTTTCCATTAGTAAGATCGGTAAAAGGAAGGAACAGATGATCTTTATACTTTTCTTGAGTAAAAAGCAACTGATCTTGATATATTTCTAATTGATAAGTTACATTTTTTATAGAAAAATAAACCATTCCATACTTTTTGTATTCTGATTCGGTATTAATGGTCATAGGCATTTGAAAAGGCAAAGCTTCTGGTGTTTTTATTAATTTTCCTATAACTCTAAATGTAGTGTCTGGCTCAAAAAAATCTAAACCCTCAAAATCTTTTCTATGCCTGTTGTAAAGTGGCGAAACTTCTGGATCTTTAAAATCTAAATTCATTTTGTTCTGAAATTCCAGAATTTCGGTAAGTACTTCTGTTTTTCCCTTAATTACTATGGATTCTTTAGTATCATGAAATTTCTTTTTTTCCTGACAACCTAAACTTAATACGACAAAAAATACCCATAAAACCCTCATAATATGACTTTATAACAAAATTACAATTTATAATTTTAGTTGGTTAAAATTATGTTTGTACATTCAACGAAAATTTAGAAAGTATGAAATTTAGAGTTTCACCTTTATTTGTCGTCTTTATGTTAGGACTATTATCTTGCGCTGATAATAACAAAACTAATAACTCAAAAAATGCCGTATTAAAAATTAAAGCAGATCGTTATAATGTTGCTTTTTTACTAATGGATGGCACTTATAATACAGAACTAACAGCCCCTTTTGATGTTTTTCAGCATACTCAATACCAAGAAAACATAAAAGCAATGAACGTATTTACCATTGCCAATACTTTAAAACCTATTACTACTTTTGAAGGCTTAACTATTATTCCTGATTTTGATTATACCAAAAAAAATGTGCCTAATATTGATATTTTAGTAATTCCGAGTGCAGAACATCACACGGATACAGATTTAGAGGATGTTATTATGATTAGTTTCGTAAAAAAAGTAAATGAAAAAGCGCTGTATATGACCAGTCATTGTGACGGTGCTTTTGTACTTGCTAAGGCCGGACTTTTAGATACTGTCGCCTCAACTACTTTCCCCAGTAATATTAAAAAATACAAAAAAATGTTTCCACATTTGAATGTAAGACAAAATTCAATGTTTGTACATGACGGAAAATACATTACTTCTGCAGGTGGTATTAAAAGTTTTGATGCCGCACTTTATCTTTGTGAGGTATTGTATGGCAAAGAAGTAACACAAGCCATAGCAGTAGGATTAGTTATTGATTGGGATGCGAGCAAGGTGCCGCATTTTATTGCTCGACAATAGTATAGCGTGCATCATTCAAATATTCTTGTACCAATGCATTAAACTCTGGTGTAATTCTTAATAAAGCTGTGTTTTCAATCTCGTATAATGCTTTTTTATCTTTAAAACCAGCTTTTAAAAGTTCTTCAACATAAAATAAAGCCGTTTCGTAATCTCCTTTATTTGAAGCCAAGGTTATCACTGTTTTATAGCCTTCAAAATCTTTAGGATTTATGATTGTTTTTAACATCGCTAAAAATAACAATCCCTCTTTATTTTCTAAGTTTTCTTTACTTTCATTTATTTCTTCAATAGAAGCCTCTACTAAAAAATCTATATAAGATAGTAATCGTTTTTTTGAAAGCAAGCCAAGCTCGTCGTCATCTACATGAATGGTATTTAACAATTGAATTTGATACGTCCACCAACCTAAATTTTTATAATCGTGATTGTCAATGTCTTCATAAAGACTGTAAAAAAAATCTTCTCTTAATAAGCGCTCATTATAAGATATATTAACCCGACGCATTTGTTCTACCTGAAATGAATTTGTAACTTTTATAATTTGCCCTTTATTATTCAAATACTGAATATCTGTTAAACCTTCGTAAGCCCTTACTATTGCCAAAATATGATTATTGGCTTTCACCATTTCATTAGCATTAATTAATGCTTCAATTTTTGCGATATTTTTGGAATAATTAGTATTCACAAATTCTGTATCAATCGGTATTAAGCCTTTAGCCATGGCTGTTAATGTAAATATCTCAAAAGCTAAATCTATACTAGCTAATGCATTTTCTGTATTTTGACCGTCATAAATAAGTAATTGATTGTTAACCCCTTGATTATTTAAAGTCCTTCTAGCATCGAAAAATTTTACATAATCTTGATTATGATCTGAACTTACCGTTATAAAATGAATTTGGCGCTTTATTTCTGGACTGCCTTTTCTTTCTACCGGAGCGTCAAAACAAAGTACTCCATTGACAGTTTTATTAGTAATAGCTAAAGAAGAAGCAAATGAAGCACTCTCATTAAACCCAGAAAGATACACTCTATTTAAATCTACTGGAATAACTGTTTTAATTTTAGTTAACGTTCTTTCTGCAATTTGAATATTTTCTTCAAGAGATAATAAGTCGTTGAGATTATTTGGTACAACTAATAGATATCCATACTTTTCGACTATGTTCCTTAAAATAAAAGTGTATTTTTTTTCATTTTTCTGAAGATCAGTAAGTAGTATAACTGGCCATTCTTTAGATGAATCAAAATAGGTGGGTAGAACCAAGGAATACGTTTCTGAAATGGAATCAGAAACCGGAAGACTATCATTAATAATTCCTTTTTTTAAAGTAAGTGTTTGTGCTTTTGACGTTTCAAACAGACAAAAACAACATATGAAGATTAATAAGGTGAGGTTTTTTTTCATCCAATAATAAAGCACAAAAACCTTACCAAATTCTATAGAAAATTATTTTAAAAATAAACTTGGTTACTTACTCTTCAATAGTTTCAACTTCGTAACGCGCCTCTTTTAAATATTGCTGTACTATTTCATTAAACTCAGGAGCAATTCTTAATAACGCAGTATGCTCAATTTCGTAAAGTGATTTTTTATCTGTAAAACCCATTTTCAAAAGCTCTTCCAAATAAAATAAAGAAGTACTGTAATCTTCATTTTTAGCACTCAATGAAATAACACGTTTGTAGGCTTCAAAATCTTTAGGATCTGTAATTGTTTTTAACATACCCAATAATACTAAGCCTTCTTCATCTATAACTTTTTCGGCTTGTAACTCAATAGTATTTTTATCGACTAAATAATTTACAAACCCTTTGAGTCTATTATTCATTTGATTTTTTAAAGCATTTTGATTAGAATTCTGTGTTAGCGCCTCTATTTGATACTTCCACCAACCTAAATTATTAAAATTATAACTTGCAATATCTTCAAACATTGCATAATCATAATCTTCTCGCTTTAAAGACTCGTTAAAAGTTAAGGCCGACTCGTTCTTCCTCGAGTTTTTGTATATTTTACTTTTTCGAATATTTTTCTCTAAATCTTTAAGTTCATCAATGTTAACTACAGATCTATAGATTTTCATAGCTTCAGAAGCTAAATCATAGGCTTGAATGGATTTATTTTGATTTACTAAATTTTTTATTAAGCTAATATTCTCTTGATATTTCTGTTGAATAAAAGTTGCATCTTTCGGTATTGAATTTTTAGCCATTGCAGAAATAGTAAAAGTTTCAAGAGCCATATTTATGTAATCATAAACTGAAGGTTTTGTAAGTTGGTCGTAGACAAATAACTGATTTGGATATCGTAAATTATTCAACAACTGTTGGTTAGCTTGCATTTCAAAAAGGTTGTAATTGCTAACATCAACTAAACCTATAAAATGAAATGTTTTTTTTACATTTAAAATATCAGTATTCGCAATAGGACTATTTATGCTTAAAGTACCTTGAATATTATTTATAATAACAGGCAAAAGCGAAGCAAATTTTCCACTATCTGCTATCCCTACCGTATATATTTGTTGGTTTCCAATAGGAAGTATTGTCAAAACCTTATTAATCATTCGGCTTGTAGCAAGAACATTATCTTCAATCTTTAAAGAATCGTTTATGGTATTTGAAGCTGCCAAAATATATCCGTTTTTCTCCGCTGCGGGTAAAAGCATTTGGGTAGCTTGTTTTGCCTTGCCACCAGTATCACAAACAAAAATAATTGGCCATTTCTTAGTAGTTTCAAAATTTGTAGGCAAATACAAAACAAAACTCTCTGAAATAGAGTCATTAACTTTAATGTCATCTAGAATTACTCCCTTTTTTAGGGTAAGTGACTGCGCTTGCACGCCTATACTAAAACCTATAAACAATAGGGTATATACTATTTTTTTCATACTCAATAATTATCAAAAACCTCGCCAAATTATTTTTTAAATTTACAAAATCATACTAAAACTTACCATAAAGAGTGAATTTTCTTTATACTATAAATTTCTTTTGCCAATAGGCGCATCAGAAACTACCTCGGATAAAATAATATGTGTTCGCGTTTCGCCGTACTGAATTAATTTATCAATAAACCTCTCTAAATGGAACTGATCTTTTAATACCACTTCCATAATAATATTTTCATTACCTGTAATTCGATAACAATTTATTACTTCTTCATAGCTTTTAACAGCCTCTAAAAAGGGCTTTAATTTTCCCATAAAAGCTCGTAAAGTAATAATAGCTTTTAACTGATATCCTGTCTGCGTATGAGAAATAACGGTTTTATAACCACTGATAATTCCTAGGTCTTCCATTTTTTTTACACGCTCAGCTACTGCTGGAGGCGTTAAGCCTACTTTACGACCTATAGTTGCAAAGCTTGCTCTAGCATCTTTTTGAAGTGATTCAAGAATACTCCAATTTAAGGTATCTATCTTTTGATTCAATAGTAAAATATTTAAATAAAGTTATTTTCAATAGTAAAATATAATTTACACTTTATAATATTAAGCTAAAAAAATGAATCTGTTCGTAATTTTATAAAAAAATTACTTTCAATGCCTTATAGAAATTTAACAACGCTACCGGTTTATCGCAAAGCACTAGATTTGTGCTTAATTAGTAGAGAAATTGTTTCTTATGTAACTAACAATCAAGATTTACTCTATCTCTACAAATCTAATTCTTTTAGGGATAGTATTGCAGATGCTATTTTAACGGATGCCATTTTAATTCCTCAAAAAATTGAATTAGCAGAGCGTTCGGAATGTGAATCATTGAGAACGAACACCATTCATCATATCAATATCATATCAAAAAATATTTTTTCATATTGTAGAGGTTTAGAGAAAGATGGTATTAAAGAAATTGAATACATTAGTTTACTTCGTGAAGAATTAAAAATATTCAGAAAATCCTATAAAATTTGGAAACGCTCCTTGTAAAAAAATGTTTTAAGTTTCTAGTTTGATGTTATTTTTTGAACTTGCACTTGAACTTAAACTTTCATCTACATATTCCTCCTATACTGTCCACCAACTTTAAATAATGCATTCGTAATTTGCCCTAAAGAGCTTACTTTCGTTACTTCCATAAGCTTTTCGAAAATATTATCGTTTTGTACCGCTGCTTTTTGAAGTGCTGGTAATACTTCTTCTGAGGTTTTTTTATGAATTTCTTTAAGGTTTTCTAGTGTAGAAATCTGTGTTTGCTTTTCAGTCTCTGTCGCACGGATAACTTCAATAGGTAAAACCGTAGGTGATCCTTTTGAGCTTAAAAAAGTATTTACCCCTATAATTGGAAATTCGCCATTATGCTTTAAAGTTTCATAATACAAGCTTTCTTCTTGAATTTTTGAGCGTTGGTACATGGTTTCCATAGCACCTAAAACGCCACCACGCTCGGTAATTCTATCGAATTCTAAGAGTACAGCTTCCTCTACTAAATCGGTCAATTCTTCAATAATAAATGAACCTTGTAATGGATTTTCGTTTTTCGCTAAGCCTAATTCTTTATTGATAATTAGCTGAATAGCCATGGCCCTGCGTACCGATTCTTCCGTTGGAGTAGTTATTGCTTCATCATAGGCGTTTGTATGCAAAGAATTACAATTATCATAAATGGCATATAACGCTTGAAGCGTAGTTCTAATATCATTAAAATCGATTTCTTGCGCGTGTAAACTACGACCAGAAGTCTGAATATGGTATTTCAACATTTGCGCTCTGGGGTCTGCTCCATATTTGTGTTTTAGTGCTTTTGCCCATATTTTACGAGCTACACGACCAATAACCGCATATTCTGGATCAATGCCGTTAGAAAAGAAAAATGATAAATTAGGTCCAAATGCATTAATATCCATTCCCCTACTCAAATAGTATTCTACATAGGTAAAGCCGTTTGATAAGGTAAATGCCAATTGCGTGATTGGGTTAGCGCCTGCTTCGGCAATATGATAGCCAGAGATAGATACCGAATAAAAGTTCCGAACTTCATTTTGAATAAAATATTCCTGAACATCACCCATTAAACGCAAGGCGAATTCTGTGGAAAAAATACAGGTATTCTGTGCTTGATCTTCTTTTAAAATATCGGCCTGAACCGTACCGCGAACCTCTTTTAAGGTTTTAATTTTTATAGTTTGATATATTTCTTTTGATAATACTTGATCGCCAGTAACACCCAATAGCATTAAACCTAAACCATTATTTCCTTCTGGAAGTTCTCCTTGATATTTAGGTCGTTTTTCTTCTTTTCCTTTATAAATTGATGCGATTTTTGCCTCAACTTCTTCTTTTAAATCGTTCTCTAAAATATACTTTTCGCAGTTTTGATCGATAGCGGCATTTAAAAAGAAGCCTAGTAACATGGGTGCTGGCCCATTAATCGTCATACTCACCGAAGTGGTCGGGTTTGATAAATCAAAACCGGAATACAATTTTTTAGCATCATCTAAACAACAAACAGAAACACCTGCATTCCCTATTTTTCCGTAAATATCAGGTCGTTTGTCGGGATCGTTACCATATAAAGTAACGGAATCAAAAGCAGTCGAAAGTCGTTTTGCCGGTAAACCTAAACTTACATAATGGAAACGCCTGTTGGTGCGTTCTGGTCCACCTTCGCCGGCAAACATTCTGGTGGGGTCTTCGCCTGTTCTTTTAAAAGGGTACAAACCTGCCGTATAAGGAAATTCACCTGGTACATTTTCTTGTAACATCCAGTGCAATAAATCGCCCCAAGCTTTGTATTTGGGTAGCGCCACCTTTGGGATTTGAGAATGTGATAATGACTCGGTATGAGTTTCTAATTGCAATTCTTTATCCCGAACTTTAAAGGTATAAATAGGATCTTTATAACGCTGTACGGTTGCTTGCCAATTCAAAATAGCTTCCCAGTGGTAGGCATCAAAATCTAACTTTACCCGATCAAACTCCGCTATTAATAACTTTAAAAAAGTTTTGTTATCGTCTGTTGTTGCAAGCTTTTGGAACGCATCTTCATCTAGTCCATTTTTAGTTAGATAGTCCGAATCTAATTCGTTAGGCTTTACATTTAGGACCGATAAAATGGTTTGGTAAAGACCATAAAGTCTTTGTGCTACTTGCACTTGTGAAACTACATTTTTATCATAGTTTCTATTATTTTCAGCAATTTCTGATAAGTATCTGGTTCTTGCTGGTGGAATTACAAAAGCATGTTCGGTACTTTCATTTAAAAATTCGAACGTAGAAGACAAATCGGCTTTCGCTATTTCCACTAATTTTTGCATCAAAACGCGATACAATCTATTGGTGCCTGGGTCGTTAAACTGACTCGCCATAGTACCGAAAATTGGCAGATCATCTTGAGGCGTATCCCAAAGATTATGATTACGCATGTATTGTTTTTTTACATCGCGCAAGGCATCTAAAGAACCTCTTTTATCAAATTTATTGATAGAAACCACATCGGCAAAATCGAGCATATCAATTTTTTCTAACTGTGTAGCGGCTCCAAATTCTGGTGTCATCACGTAAAGCGATACATCAGAATGTTGTATGATTTCGGTATCAGACTGACCAATACCTGAGGTTTCTAAGATGATTAAATCAAACTCCGCCACTTTTAATACTTCTACGGCCTCTTCTACATATTTTGATAAGGCTAAGTTAGACTGTCGTGTAGCTAACGAACGCATATAAACGCGATCATTACTAATAGCATTCATACGAATACGATCTCCCAAAAGGGCACCACCAGTTTTTCTTTTTGACGGATCTACAGAGATTAATCCGATAGTTTTTTCTGGAAAATCTGCTAAAAATCTGCGAACTAACTCGTCTACCAAACTCGACTTTCCGGAACCGCCAGTTCCAGTAATTCCTAAAACAGGCACAGAGGTATTCACTTTTATATTCGAAAAATGTTTTTTGAAATCTTCATGCCTATTTTCCGCTAAAGAAATTAATCGGGCAATGGTATTCACATCTTTCTGCTTTAAAGCTTCTTCTACAGAGGTATTTTTAGGTAGTTTCAAAGCTGGTGTTTCAAAATCGCTTTGCTGTACCAAATCGTTAATCATACCTTGTAAGCCCATAGTTCTACCATCATCGGGAGAATAAATACGTGCTATACCATATTCCATCAAGGCTTTTATTTCCTCAGGAAGAATAACACCGCCGCCACCACCAAAAATTTTAATATGACTCGCGCTTCGTTCTTTGAGCAAATCATACATATACCTAAAATACTCATTGTGACCGCCTTGGTATGACGTTAAAGCAATCGCATTTACATCCTCTTGAATAGCACAATCAACCATTTCTTGAACGCTACGATCGTGACCTAAATGAATCACCTCAACACCAGTGGATTGAATAATTCTTCGCATAATATTTATGGCAGAATCATGACCATCAAAAAGGGAGGCTGCGGTAACAATACGTATTTTATTTTTCGGGGAGTAAGGTGCAATTTGTTCCATTGATAATAAAAGGTGTTTTTATAGGGTGCAATTTACGAAAAATGCAAAGATTTTTATATCATAATTATAATATTGTAAAAATAATTGTTGTGAAGACACTATCGTTTTCAATACCATAATTTTACCCCATAAATTTAAACCATGAAAACTACCATTTTAATCCATTGCCCTGACCAATCGGGAATTATTTGCTCCGTAACGGGATTTATTCATGCTCAGGGCGGTAATATTATTTATATAGACCAACATGTGGATAAAGAATCTAACGAACTCTTTATGCGTTTAGAAAGTGAATTTTCGTTAGAAAATTTTACCATGGTAGGTTTTCAAGAAAGATTTAAGAACGATTTAGCCGAAAAATTCAATATAAAGTGGAGCATTCATACCGATGATATTAAACCTAAAATGGCCTTATTTGTATCTAAATACAATCATTGTTTGTATGATTTATTGAGCAGATATAATTCTGGAGAACTTACTGTCGAAATTCCTTTTATTATTAGCAATCATGACGATTTGAGCTTTGTTGCAGAGCAATTTCAAATTCCTTTTTACCATATTCCTGTTACTAAAAAAACGAAAGAAGAAGCTGAAAATAAACAATTAGTCTTATTAAAAAAGTATCAAATAGATTTTATTGTTTTGGCAAGATACATGCAAATAGTGACTAACAAACTTATCAATGAATATCCGAATAAAATTATCAATATTCATCATTCTTTTTTACCGGCATTTGCGGGCGCTAAACCCTATCATGCGGCATTTGAGCGTGGTGTAAAATTAATTGGAGCAACTGGTCATTACGTAACCGAAGAATTAGATGCTGGCCCTATCATTCAACAAGATACAACCCCTGTTACCCATACCCATACAATTAACGATTTTATTGCAAAAGGCAGAGATTTAGAGAAAATTGTACTCGCAAGAGCAGTAAAACTACATATTCAGCGGAAAACGATGGTATTTAGAAATAAGACAGTGATTTTTTCCTAAACGCCCCCTAAGCCACTTCGGCTCCGCTCAGTGCAAGGCCCAAGGGGGAATGAAAAAATTATTACCGCTATGATTGCAAACTATTGTACTTTAAATCATTGGCCTATTAATTTAATTGAAGTAGCTTTGTAAAAAATTAAGAATATGAAATTTAAAGTAATCGTTATCAGTATTTGTTTTTTCTTTTTTGGTTGTGCAGAATTGCAACAAGTAGTGAATCAATTGCCTCAAGGTACTGCCATTGGCAATGATCAAATAGGAAATGGCTTAAGAGAAGCACTAGATTTTGGTATCGACAAACAAGTGAAAAAATTAACCCAAGAAGATGGGTTCTTTAAAAATGAATTGGTAAAAATCATACTTCCAGAAGAATTACAAAAAGTAGATAATTCTTTACGAAAAATAGGATTAGGGAATTTGGCTGATGAAGGCTTAAAGGTACTGAACCGTGCTGCCGAAGATGCTGTAAAAGAAGCCACACCTATTTTTGTTGATGCAGTAAAAAACATCAGTTTTAATGATG
Source organism: Cellulophaga sp. (assembly GCA_030731855.1). Classification (GTDB taxonomy): domain Bacteria; phylum Bacteroidota; class Bacteroidia; order Flavobacteriales; family Flavobacteriaceae; genus Cellulophaga. Next base: position 20,871 of record JANQTG010000070.1, read on the forward strand.
CTAAACAAATATTGCTAGGTACTGATGATGCTGCAACGAGCTATTTAAAAACCACCACAGAAACTAAATTATACGATTCGTTTAAACCTGTAATTAATAATTCATTTAGTAAAGTTGGTGCTGATCAGGTATGGAGTAACTTAATAAATAAGTACAATACAATCCCGTTTGTAACAAAGGTAAGTCCAGATTTAACAGAATATGTAACGCAAGAAGCCTTAAAAGGTGTTTACACCATGATTGCCGTAGAAGAAAAAGAAATTA
>JANQTG010000071.1 GCA_030731855.1 Cellulophaga sp.
AAAGATATGGAGCAAATGAAAGGTATGGGGGTAAATTTTATTCGTTTAGCCCATTACCCGCAAGATCCTGAAATTTATAAAGCAGCAGACGAACTTGGTATTTTACTTTGGGATGAATTACCTTGGTGTCGCGGTGGTTTAGGAGGTGATGTTTGGAAAACCAACACCAAAAATATGCTCAAAGAAATAATTACTCAAAATTATAACCACCCAAGTATTATTTTATGGTCATTAGGCAACGAAATGTACTGGCTACCCGATTTTGAAAATGGAGATAATACAGAGGAAATAAATACCTATTTAAAAGAACTAAACACCATAGCGCACGAACTAGACCCATCGCGAAAAACTGCAATGAGAAAGTATTATGAAGGTTCAGAAATTGTTGATGTTTTCTCGCCATCTATATGGTCTGGCTGGTATTCTGGTAGTTATAAAAGCTATCAAAAAGCAATTGACACCTACAAACCACAATACAATCACTTTTTACACGCGGAATATGGCGGTTCTAGCCATGTAGGGCGGCACACCGAAAACCCGATTACAGGAGAAGGCGTTATACAATCCGATGGATGGGAAGAGGCTATTGTACAAACTGAGGTTGCCAATATTGCACAAATTGGCGATTGGAGCGAAAATTATATGGTAGATCTTTTTGATTGGTATTTAAGAATTTCCGAGACAGACTCCACTTTTGTGGGTAATGCGCAATGGGCTTTTAAAGATTTTGGTACCCCACTACGACCAGAAAATGCCATTCCATATATGAACCAAAAAGGCCTAGTTGATCGCAATGGAGTTCCCAAAGATGCTTATTATGTGTTTAAAAGTTATTGGAGCGAAGACCCATTTGCCTACATAGAATCGCACACTTGGACAGAGCGCGAAGGCCCTAAAGATTTAGTGCGTAAAGTTAAAGTGTATAGCAATTGTAGTGATGTTACCCTTTTTCATAATGGCAAGAACTTAGGACAACGAACTAAAGATATTAGCAATTTTCCTGCATCTGGTTTGGTTTGGGATGTTCAGTTTACAGCGGGTAAAAACGAATTTAAAGCCTTAGCTAATACCAAAGAAGGTAAATCAGTTGAAGATAATTTAAGTGTAAATTACCGATTTACTAAAAATAGTGTTGCAAAAGACCTCAGCCTTAGCGCACAAAAATTAGACAACGGAAATTACTTAATTACAGCAATCGCGATAGACAAAAATGGCTTGCGTTGTTTAGATTATGAAGATCGTGTTTATTTTCAGGCTTTAGAAGGTGGTGAAACCTTAAAATTTCAAGGAACACCAACAGGTACTGATGCTATTCAAATGGCAAACGGAAAAGCATCGATAGAATTTATACCAGATTCATCGACTATGGATATTAAGGTAATGGTGCTAAATCAAAATTTTAAAGGTACCTACCTAACCATCAAAAAATAAGCGATTTAATAAATTTTTAAGGTATGACTCTTCGATGGAAGGGTCATACTTTTTTAGTATATTTAGAACATTAGCGTCAAAAGGTTTATACATGAAAGCGATTCCGTATTTATTGATTATTTTTTTTAGCCTGGGCTGTAAGCAATCTAAAAAAATTACTGACTCCGATATAACAATTTTTACTCAAGAGCATATTAGAGTGCTCAAAAAGGCAGATTTATACCTAAACCTAGCGCCTGTAACCGTAACCGATGCTGTTTGCGAAAGAAGTGCAGGTGGTAAAAACGATTTTTATTCTGAAGGCGATTATTGGTGGCCCGATCCTGAAAATCCGGAAGGTCCATATATCAGAAAAGACGGAATGACAAATCCTGAAAACTTTACGGCACATAGAGAAGCAATGATCCGCTTTAGCCAGGTTGCTGGGGCTTTAGGCTCGGCCTATTTAGTTACAGAAGATCTTAAATATGCAAAAGCTTTGTTGCCACATTTAAAAGCATGGTTTTTAAATACTGAAACAATGATGAACCCCAACCTATTATACGGACAGGCAATTACTGGTCTGGTTACAGGTAGAGGTATAGGAATTATTGACACTATCCATTTTATGGAAGTCGTAAAGGCAATTGAAGCTATTTCGGCTTCGGGAGTCATTATAAACTCAGATTTAGATGGTATTAAAAAATGGTTTAGTGCCTATTTAACTTGGATAACCACACACGAATACGGAATTGCAGAACGAGACAATGGTAATAACCACAGTGTTTGTTGGGCGATGCAAGCTGCTGTTTTTGCCTCTTTCGTACATAATAAAGAAGTTTTAGACTATTGTAAAAATATGTATAAAACGGTTTTATTACCACTTCAGATGGCGGCTGACGGAAGTTTTCCTTTAGAAATTAAAAGAACAAAACCTTATGGGTATTCGTTGTTTAATTTAGATGCTATGAGTACTATTTGTCAAGTATTATCGACCCCAGAAGAAAATTTATTTGAATATACGGTTGATGCTAAAAATATGAAACTAGGCTTATCGTTTTTATACCCTTTTGTAAAAGATAAAAGCACTTGGCCTTACCAAAAAGATGTGATGCATTGGGACGAATGGCCTGTGAATCATCCTTCGTTTTTATTTGGTGGTCTTGCCCTAAAAAATGATGCTTATTTAGACTTATGGCAATCATTAAAGTCCGATTTTGATACTCCAGAAGTTATTAGAAATATGCCTGTTCGGTATCCTTTACTTTGGATTTCTAAATTTTAGTATTTTTTTTAAAGCATTAAAAAATTAATTGCTTAAATTTAGAAAAAAAGCATGCTAAAATACTATGTTATACTATTCTTTTTTGCTTTTCAAATTTCAAATTCACAAAGCCTTTTTGAGGAATATAAAGACTTTTACAACATATCGGGCGGAAAAAAAAGTGTTGATTTAGAGCACTTAAAAAAGTGGGGATTTAAGGATGTTTTAGAGTACAATAAAAAAGCTTTTCAGCCATACAAAGATTCGACTTTAATTTTATCAAAAATTAAATTTGCCTCCATTTCTTTTAAGGATAGTCTTAATTTAGAACAGGCCTTTGAAGATTTAAAACTGCTTCCTAATTTAGAGTATCTACAACTAAAAAACATTTTCTTTTTAGAAGAATCAATATCAAACATTACATTTCCAGAAAATATAAAAGAATTAAAAAATCTGAAAACATTAGATTTCTACGGGACTTTTGACTGGGATTTTAATGGGGTATTTAATACAATTTCAGCATTGCCAAAGCTAAAAAACTTAATGCTTAGATCTGGTAATAAAAACATATTGTTGTACGAAAATATAGCAAAATTGTCAAATTTAGAAGGCCTATTGGTCACCGGCAGGTATGGTCCAAAATTTCCTAAAAACATGGATCCCTTTAACAAGCTCACGTCACTTATAATCAGTGCAGATGAATATCCTAACGGTTATGAAGAGCTTAAAAAAATTACCCTACTGAATAAAATTGAAAATTTAAGTCTCATTTATATTCCAATTACAGATAGTCTCTCGAACGTTTTTAAGGAGTTTCGTGGTTTAAGAAAAATTTCCATTAGTGGAAAAATGATACACGCTAGTACGATATTAAAAAATATTGGTAAAAATAATAATATAACAGAATTATATCTTGCGAATAACGAGCTTGTAAGAATACCGATGACCATTAAATATTTTCCTAAATTAGAAGTTTTAGAAAGTATCAATAATGATTTATCTCACAGGCTTCCTACGGTATTTTATCGATTAGAAAATATAAAATCAATAGTAATCGAAGGTAGTACCCTTACTAAAATAGATTCTCGACTCACAGATTTAAAATCATTACAGTATTTAAAACTAGATCATAATGACATTAATTCATTCCCATCTAAAATTGGAGCACTAAGAAAGTTAGAGATTTTAGAACTGCATCATAATAAAATTAAAGAACTGCCCGAAGATATTGGTACTTTAAATAATTTAAAAGAAGTAAACATCAGCGATAATATATTGTATGAACTTCCAAAAAGTATTTCTAAATTAGAAAAACTGCACAAACTCTACATATCCAATAATTTTTTAACACTATTACCTACAAACTTTGGAGATTTAAAAAACGTTCAAATTTTAAACTTAGAAAATAACAACCTAATTTCATTACCCGAGTCGTTTGGAGACCTTACAAATCTTGAAAACTTAAATCTTCTTGGCAACAATTTAGAAGGGCTTCCTGATTCGTTTAAAAATCTTAAAAAATTAAAAAAATTAACTATTGAAGACAAATTGATGCCAGTGTTTGATAAAAAAAGTGATGACTAAAAACTAAACCTTCTTATTCACTAGAGTTGAACTAGCTTGCGCTGTAGGCATCACAACTAAATCGGCAATATTTACATGATACGGTCTGGTAACTACAAAATGAATAATCTCTGCAATATCTTCCGGTTTTAGCGGTTGAAAACCTTTGTACACATTTTCGGCTCTCGTGGTATCGCCTTTAAAACGTACAGCACTAAACTCCGTTTCTACCAAACCAGGATTTACCGCACCCACCCGAATACCATACGGATTTAGATCTATTCGCATGCCTTGGTTTATAGCATCAACTGCATGTTTACTAGCACAATACACATTCCCTTTCGGATACACTTCTTTACCAGCCGTGGAACCAATATTGATAATATGACCTGATTTTTTAGCAATCATACTAGGAATTATTGCTTTAGAAACATACAACAAACCCTTCACATTAATATCTAGCATGGCATCCCAATCGTCAGTGCTTCCTTCATCAATGGTATCTAAACCATGTGCATTGCCTGCATTATTAATTAAAATATCAATATCCGAAAACTCTTTTGGCAAAGCATTTATAGCATTAAAAACAGCTGCTTTATCGCGAACATCAAAAGTTAAGGTGTGTACTTTGGTTTGTGTACTTAATTCAGCTTTTAAAGCATCAAGCCTATCTTCTCTTCTGCCACAAAGTATTAATTCTATTCCACTGGCCGCAAATAATATCGCTGTTGATTTTCCAATGCCACTTGTTGCACCAGTAATAAAAGCAATAGGTTTTTTAATTATCATAATCTAAATTTTTAACCTGTAGGGTATTTTTTTAATCGACTTTACAGCCTTTACTAGCTTCTAAAAGTATAAACCAATCTTGAAGTTCTAGATCTACCGTTAAGGCTTCAGAAAAACTCGTTAAGCGTTCTGGTGAAGTTGTACCCACTACTGGGAAAATATGGGCTGGATGTTTTAAAACCCAAGCTAATAGTAGTTGCGCTTCAGTAGCCTTATATTTAACAACGAAATCTTTTAAAACTTTTTTTATTCGTTCTGTTTGAGATGTATTTTCTTTAAAATAAGAACCTAATACACTCCATGACATTACCATTCTTTTATTTACCATACAATCGTCGAGCGTTCCATTATTCATTACATCATTTGCAGTTAGTGAAAATTCTACTTGATTTCCTGAAACAGGAATTACAGTTTCTAAAAGTGCTATTTGTGAAGGGGTAAAGTTCGATACTCCAAACTGTTTAATTTTACCAGAAGCTGTAAGATTTGAAATTGCCTCAGCTATTTCATCAGGTTGCATAAGCGGACTAGGTCTATGCAATAATAACAAATCTAAATACTCAGTTTTAAGCTTTAAAAGTGATTGTTCTACAGACCAAATAATATATTCTTTATCGTATTGATAATGGGCTACTTTATTATTTCTTCCAGAAGTCATTTGAATGCCACATTTACTAATCAATTGAACTTTTGTTCTATCAACTTTACTTTCTTGAAATGCCTTTCCAAAATCGGCTTCATTGGTGTAATCGCCATAAATATCAGCATGGTCAAAAGTAGTAATTCCTAAAGACAAACAATGTTCTAATAAAGCAATCATTTGGGTGGTCGAAAGCTTCTTACCCCAACTTCCCCAAGTCATCGTTCCTGCTATAATTTTAGAATAATTTGTGTTATTTTTCATAGGAATGTGAAATTATAAAATAATTCCCTTAAAAGGGTCATAAATCTTAGGGTTATTATTAATTTTTAACCAATTGTTAACAGCCGTTATCTAAATAAATTTTCAATTTGCGTATCTATTTCTTAGATTGTCCAAATAAATAAAAAGTATGGAAGAAAATACACCAATCGACATCAGTGCTATTAATGAAAAAATTGCTCAAGAAAGCGCTTTTATAGATTTGTTAATGTTAGAGATGAACAAAGTTATTGTTGGTCAAAAACATATGGTTGAACGACTTTTAATAGGCTTACTTGGTCAAGGCCATATTCTTTTAGAAGGTGTACCCGGTTTAGCTAAAACTTTGGCCATAAATACACTCGCAAAAGCGGTTAAAGGAAGTTTTAGTAGAATTCAGTTTACACCAGATTTATTACCCGCAGACGTTGTAGGAACCATGATTTTTAATATGAAAGAGAATGATTTTTCTATTAAAAAAGGGCCCATTTTTGCCAACTTTGTATTAGCTGATGAAATTAACAGAGCACCAGCTAAAGTGCAATCAGCACTTTTAGAAGCGATGCAAGAAAAACAAGTGACTATTGGTGATACTACCTTTACACTTGACAAACCTTTCTTGGTGATGGCAACGCAAAACCCTGTAGAACAAGAAGGAACATATCCCTTACCAGAAGCGCAGATTGACCGTTTTATGTTGAAAACAGTGATTGATTATCCTAAAATGAACGAGGAGCAAATCATTATGCGTCAAAACCTTACGGGTAGCTACGACAGCGTAAACCCTGTAGTATCTGTAAATCAAATTTTAAGTGCTCAAAAAGCAGTTAAAGAGGTTTATATGGATGAAAAAATTGAGAAATATATTCTTGATATTATTTTCGCCACACGTTATCCTGAGAAATATAAACTAGCCGATTTAAAACCACTCATTAGTTTTGGAGCTTCCCCAAGAGGAAGTATTAATTTGGCGAGTGCTGCAAAATGTTATGCATTTATTAAAAGAAGAGGATACGTAGTTCCTGAAGATGTACGTGCTGTTGTTCATGATGTTTTAAGACACAGAGTAGGCTTAACCTATGAAGCTGAAGCTGAAAACGTAACATCAGTAGATATCATCAATAAAATTGTAAATGAGATTGAAGTACCTTAAAGCCCCCTAATCCCCGAAGGGGGAACTTTCTAAAGGGTTTAATAATCTATTTTAGATTTATAAAGATATTTAAACTAAAGCAACTTGAAATTAATTAAGCAGATACCGTAAGCTCCTCCCCTTTGGGGAGGCCGGGTGGGGCCTATGGATACCAAAGAATTACTAAAAAAAGTTCGTAAAATAGAGATCAAGACGCGTCGCCTGTCTGATCATATTTTTGGTGGAGAATATCACTCTACTTTTAAAGGTCGCGGAATGACGTTCAGCGAGGTACGTCAATACCAATTTGGTGATGATGTTCGCGCAATAGACTGGAATGTTACCGCGCGCTACAACGAACCCTATATAAAAGTCTTTGAAGAAGAACGAGAACTTACGATGATGTTAATGGTAGATGTCAGCGGATCCGAATTTTTTGGTACTTCACATCAGTTTAAAAGCGATATAATTACCGAAATATCGGCTACTTTAGCATTTTCTGCCTTACAAAATAACGACAAAATTGGTTTGATGCTATTTTCAGATCAAATAGAATTATTTATTCCTCCTAAAAAAGGAAAAGGACACGTATTGCGAATTATCAGAGAGCTGATTGAGTTTACGCCAAAAAGTAGAAAAACAGACTTAGCCGTTGCCTTAAAGTATTTAACCAATGTTTTAAAAAAGAAAGCCATCGTATTTATACTTTCTGATTTTATTACAGATGATTATTTACAAACCCTGCGCATTACAGGTAAAAAACACGATGTAACGGGCATACGAGTTTATGACGAGCGAGAAGAAACAATTCCTAATATCGGAATGGTACAAATGGAAGATGCCGAAACCGGACAACTACAATTAGTAAATACACAATCGAAAAAAGTGCGACTCAATTACGGCAAATTTTACCAAGAGCGCGTAGATTATTTTCAAAACACCTTTTCTAAATCTGGCTGTGGAGTTTTAAGCTGTCGGGTTGACGAAAGTTATGTTAAGAAATTGTTGGGGTATTTTAAACGAAGATGAGTTTAGTTGTCGGTTGTCCGTTGAAGGTGAAAAATTGATAATTATAAGTTGAAAATTGAAAACGATAAATTTTAGTTGTCGGTTGACGGTGAAAAATTGAAAATTGAAAAATATAAATTGCGCCTAGCGTTCGGCGGTGAGCGGTAAAATAAATTGAACTTGGCTCTTGAACTTGAACTTTTTTATAAATGAAAATTAAATTTTGGAACATAGAGTCTACAACATCGCTTTTAAAGCGATATGCTTTTCTATGCTTGTTTTTGTTGCCTTTTTGTGGGTTTTCTCAATCTAATCCAGCGTTAAAATCTGGAGTAGACGTTAAAGAAATAAAAATTGGAGAACAAATTAACTTTATTATCAACCTAAGTATTGAACCTACGGATCAAGTTATTTTTCCTGAAGGCCAAACCTTTGCGCCTCTCGAAATGGTAGAATCCTTTGCTATTGATACGGTTCTAGAAAATTCAAAATTAACTCTTTTAAAAAAATATGCTTTAACACAATTCGATTCTGGTACCTACACGCTACCGCAGCAAAAAATACTGATTAACGAAAAAATATTCGCCACCGATTCTGTTCGCATATATGTAAATACTGTACCTGTTGATACTATTGCCCAACAACTATATGATATTAAAGATATTATTAATGTTGAAAAAAGTTCGAACATCCCTTGGCTTTTAATTCTTAGTATTCTTTTGGGTATTGCCGTACTCGTTGGTTTGCTGTATTGGTTTGTATGGCGTAAAAAGAAATTGACTGAAGAAGAAAAGGTAGCGCTGTTAGCACCTTATGATAGAGCGATGTTAGAATTAAAGAAACTAGAAACTTCTAAATATTTAATTCAAGACGAATACAAAGAATACTACTCTGAATTAACTGATATTGTTCGTTCTTATTTAGAAGAAGATGTTCATATTTCTGCGCTTGAAAGTACCACAGATCAGTTAATCGAAAAGTTAGAGATGCTTAGGGATGCCGGAAATTTAAAGTTAGATAGCGATACCATAAAACAATTTAAAAATATATTACAAACCTCAGATTTAGTAAAGTTTGCAAAATCTAAACCTTCTAGCTTAGTAGCTGAGCAAGATCGTAAAGCTATAGAGCAAATTGTTACAAAAACCAAAGATGCTATTCCACCACCAACCGAAGAAGAGTTGTTGCTACGCGAAGAGTATTTAGAAGAATTAGAACGTAAAAATCATCGTAGAAAAATTATTATCACAGCCATTACAGCGGCAGTTGTTTTACTTATAGGTATCGGTTTTGCTATTAAACATTTTGGTTTTACCTACGTAAAAGATACTTTTTTAGGGCATCCTACAAAAGAATTACTAGAAGAAAAAGAATGGATTACCAGTTCCTACGGGGCACCACCAATTACCATTGAAACGCCAAGAGTGCTGTTGCGCCAAGAAGTAAATTTACCTCCTGAGCTTAAAGAAAATATTAAAGAGGTTCAGATTTTTGGTTATAGAAGTGCTATAGGATTGTTTACTGTTGGGGTAACCTCAACAACCTTAACGCAACCTGTTGAAGCAGATTTAAAAGCATCAGTAGACTTTTTTATTAAAAATTTAGAAAGCCAAGGGGCTAAAAATATCGTTACAAAAACCGACGAGTTTACCACCATTAGCGGTGTAAAAGGCTTAAAAATTTATGGATCTGGAAAATTTGTTGTACCAGAATCTAAAGAATTAGTGAACGGAAAATATACCATTTTAAGTTTTGGCGGTAAAGGTTTTCAACAACAGGTTATTTTAACTTGGTTAGATGATGATACCTACGCAGAACAGATCGTAGAAAGAATTGTAAGCACTGTAGAAGTAAAAACAGAATTATAAATGTTAGAAAATATTGAATTTGCTAACCCTGAGTTTTTTTGGTTGTTTATACTACTTCCAATAGCTGCGCTATGGTATTATTTTAAACGAAAAGAGCAAAGCGCTTCTTTAAAAATATCGACTATAAAAGGTTTTTCAACCAACAGCTTTTTACCAAAATTAAAACCTTTGCTTTTTGTGTTGCGTCTTTTAGCTTTGGCTGCCATTATCGTAGCTTTAGCAAGACCCCAAACTACAGAGGTTTCTACCAAAACTAAAACTACAAAAGGTATTGATATTGTTATGGCTATCGATGTTTCGTCGAGCATGCTAGCCAGAGATTTAAAACCTAATAGATTATCGGCCTTAAAAAAAGTAGCGGCAGATTTTATTAAAAAAAGACCTAATGACCGTATTGGTTTAGTTGTTTACGCTGGTGAAAGCTATACAAAAACCCCAATTACTAGCGATAAAGGCATTGTTTTAAACTCTTTAAAAGAAGTAACTTATGGTACTTTAGAGGATGGCACTGCAATTGGCATGGGCTTGGCGACCTCAGTAAACCGTCTTAAAGAAAGCAAAGCTTTAAGCAAAATTATTATTTTATTAACCGATGGCGAAAATAATATGGGTTTTATTGAACCACAAACAGCTGCGGAACTAGCCGTAGAATATGGTATAAAAACTTATACTATTGGTTTAGGGTCTAACGGCAACGCCTTGTCACCTATTGCCTATAATAGCGATGGAACTTACCGGTACGGAATGATGCCTGTTAAGATAGACGAAGCACTATTAAAATCCATCGCAAAAGCTACAGGAGGTGCCTATTTTAGAGCTACAGATAATAATAGTTTAGAAGCCATTTACGAAGAAATTAATAAATTAGAAAAAACAGAAATAGAAGAGTTTAAATATACCAATAACGAAGAAAAATATCGTATTTGGTTACTATTGGCAGGAGTTTTACTTCTGCTCGAATGGATATTGAGAAATACCGTTTTTAGAAGTTTTATATAAATAAAGCGAGACTTAAAAAATGATTCAGTTAGAAGAAAAAATATATTTTTACTTATTATTCATCCTACCAATTTTGGTGTTGCTTTTTGTTGCACTACAATTTTGGAAAAAAAGAACACAAAAGAAATTTGGCGATCTTGATCTTATTAAAAGAATAACGCCTAACAAATCTATCTTTAAAGGCAGCTTTAAACTAATATTGTTTTTACTAGCCCTAGCGCTTTTAATTGTTGGACTTGTAAACCCAAAAATTGGCACAAAACTTGAAACTGTTAAACGCGAAGGGGTCGATATTGTCTTTGCTTTAGATGTATCAAAAAGTATGCTGGCCGAAGATATTGCCCCTAATAGAATAGAAAAAGGGAAGCGTTTGGTGTCTGAAATCATTAATCAATTGGCAAGTGACCGTATTGGTATTATTGCTTATGCCGCACAAGCATATCCACAGTTACCAATTACCACCGATTATGGTGCTGCCAAAATGTTTTTACAAGGCATGAATACCGATATGCTTTCATCGCAGGGAACTGCTATAAATCAAGCAATAGATTTAGCATCTACCTATTTTGATGACGACCAACAAACGAATAGAGTTTTATTTATTATATCAGACGGAGAAGATCATGAAGAAGGTACAACTGTAAATGCTGTAGAAAAAGCAGTTGATGAAGGAATAAGAATTTTTACTATTGGTGTAGGTAAAACAAAAGGTTCGCCAATTCCTATTAAAAGAAACGGCGTTGTTGAAAGTCTTAAAAAAGATATGAATGGTGATGTCGTTATTACAAAACTCAACGAAGAAATTTTAAAAGAAATTGCTGACGAAGGAAACGGGGAATATATAAATGGCGAAAATACCACAGAAGCCGTAGAATATATAAAAGAGCTTTTGAACCAAATGGACAAAAAAGAATTTGAAGCCAAACAATTCGCAGAGTTCAAAGATCAATTTCAATGGTTTGTTGGTGCTGCGTTGTTGCTTTTGTTTTTAGATATATTTGTATTAGATCGAAAAACAAAATGGCTTAGAAAATTGAATTTGTTTAACGAAGAAAAAAAAAGATAAATAAGATGAAAAATTTAGTATATCTATTACTTCTTGTGACAAGTTTTGTGAACGCTCAACAAGATATCGATAAAGAAAAAGAAAAGGAGAAATTAAAAAAACTGCAAGAATCTAAAAATTATACGTGGGATGCGAATAAAGCGCTTTCAGAAAAAGATTTTGTTAATGCAGAAGCTGATTATAGAAAAGCGATTTCAAAAAGCACAGAAAATGCCGCTGCTCCTTATAATTTAGGAAATGCCTACTATGCAAAAGAAACTTTTTCAGAAGCCTTTTCAAGGTTTAAACAAGCAGGAGAATTAGCGACAAGTAAAGAAGCTAAACATAAAGCTTACCACAATATGGGTAATGTTTTTATGAAAGAAAAGCAATACGAAAAAGCGGTAGAAGGGTATAAGCAAGCTTTAAGAAATGACCCAACAGATGAAGAAACCCGCTATAATTTAGCCTTGGCACAAGAAATGCTTAAAAAACAGCAAGACGAAGACGAAAAAAATAAAGATAAAGACGATAAGGACGACGAAAATAAAGACGACAAAAAAGATAAAGAAGAGGACAAAAAAGAAGGCGATAATAAAGACGATAAAGGCGACCAAAAAGACGATCAGAAAAAAGACGAAGGCGATAAAGAAGATCAAAAAGATAAAGAGGGCGAAGGCGATAAAAAAGAAGACGAAAAAAAGCCAAAGGAAGGGGATAAACCTAAAGACCAAAAAGGACAGCCAGAACAAAGACCAAGTCAATTATCACCACAACAAGTACAAAATCTCTTAGAAGCCATGCAAAATGAAGAGAAGAAAGTACAAGAAAAAATGGATGCTAAAAAAGTAAAAGGCGTTAAAACCAAAAATGAAAAGGACTGGTAATGCAACAAAAGATTAAAAATACTATTGCACTAGTTGGCCTACTATTTTTTGCTTTTATTTTAAAAGCTCAAGATGAAGATAACGTGAACTTTACAATGGCTGTAAGTAAAGATAAGCTAGGAATTAATGAAAGATTGCGGGTAGATTTCACGATGAATAAAGATGGTGATAATTTTACACCACCTAACTTTGAAGGTTTTCAAGTAGTTATGGGTCCAGGACAATCTATTAGAAATTCTTGGGTAAATGGGGTACGTACTTTTTCTAAAACTTTTTCATATACTATAGCACCTACAGAACGTGGAAAATTCACCATAGGCCAAGCAACGATAGTTATCGATGGTAAAACCTATAAATCTCTTACCAAAAGTATAGAAGTTACCGCCGCGGTTGATGATCCCAATGCACCACCTTCAGCAGATTCCATTGCCGACGATAATTTATATTTAGTGGCAGAAGTTTCCAAATCAAATCCGTATTTAAACGAAGCCGTAACGGTTGTGTATAAATTATATGTAGGCAATATTAATGTCACTAATTTTAGGCCTCTTGATAATCCTACGTATAATAATTTTTGGAGCCAAGATATGCCCGTAAAACAATATACGGCGCAAGATGGTACTTACGAAGGCAAACCTTTTAGATATGTAATTTTAAAAAGAGTGGTTCTTTATCCTCAAAAAACAGGTGAGTTAGAGTTAGAGCCTTTATCATTAGATGTTTCTGTTGAAGTACCCAGTAGCCGACGCGACTTTTTTGGTCGTCCTTTATATACCTCAACAAACAAAACCGTATCTGCCGGTAGAAGAACAATTAACGTAAAAGAATTACCAATAACAGGGAAACCTGAAAACTTTAGTGGTGCGGTTGGTGATTTCGATTTTTCTGTAACGACCAGTAAAACTGCTTTAAATGCGGCCGAATCTTTACAGACTATCGTAAAAGTAAGTGGCTCAGGAAATCTAAAACTTTTTCAACTTCCGGAGCCTAATTTACCAAGCTCTTTAGAAGTTTATGAACCAGAATTTGAAGAAAACGTTAGTACTAGCTTAAGTGGAATGCAAGGTAGTGTTTCAAATAATTACACTGTAATACCTAGTTTTAAGGGTAAATATCCTATTCCCAGTATTTCATTTACGTACTTCAATCCAAAAACAGAAAAATACAACACAATTAATTCTAATGAAATATTAATCAATGTTGTTGAAGGCCCTTCAAGTGGTAGCACAGTTGCTAACACAGCAAATACTAATAAACAATCTGTAGTCAGCACTGGAGACCAATTTCAGTTTATTAAATTAAATACTTCGTTAGTGCCCCTAAGTAACACTTACTTTTTTGGGTCAAAAAGTTACTGGTTATGGTTATTACTGCCCCTTTTATTGATCCCAATGGCCATATTGTTTGGCAAAAAAAGAGAAGCTATTGCTAGCGATGTAGCAGGTAATAAAATTAAAAAAGCCAATAGATTAGCACGAAAGTATTTATCTGCTGCCAAAAAAACTTTGGGTAATAAAGAATCATTTTATGTGGCTTTAGAAAAAGCATTACATAATTATTTGAAAGCAAAATTAAAGATTGAAACCTCTGAGTTTAGTAAAGATAAAATTATTGAATTGTTATCACAGAAAACTGTAGATGCCATAACGTCAGAAGGCTTTATTGCATTACTCAAAAATTGCGAAATGGCGCGTTACAGTCCGTTCTCTGATGTACAAATGCAAGAAGATTACGACAGAGCCAGCGATGTTATAGGCGCTATGGACAAACAATTATAAAAATACTAGCTATTATTTAAAATTTAAAGAAGTGAAAAAACTACAGTTTATACTTATTTTATGTCTTAGCTTTTGTGGTTATGCACAAAATAATATCCTTTTTGAAAAAGGAAACAAAGCGTATAACGAAGGTTTATATGAAGTAGCAGCCCAAGAATATAAAAACATCTTAGGAAAAGGCGAACATTCGTCAGAACTATATTTTAATTTAGGCAACGCTTATTATAAATTAAATGAAATAGCACCGAGTATTTATTATTATGAAAAGGCGCTTTTATTAAAACCGAATGACGCCGAAATAAAAAACAACTTGGCGTTTGCGCAAAATATGACGCTCGATGCTATTGAGGTACTTCCAGAAACAAGTTTGTCAAAACTGTATAGAAACATAACTTCAAAATTGTCTTTTGATGAATGGGCGTATTTAAGCATAGGATTTATGTTGCTTTTTGTACTAAGCTATATTTTATATTATTTCTTAAGTTTTGCAACTCAAAAAAGAATTGCGTTTATCAGCAGTTTTATTTGCCTTTTTATTGGATTAGTATTCATTTTTATTGCGTATTTAGAATTTAATAAATTTAATACTTACCAGCCCGCTATTGTTTTTGATGAAGAGGTCATCATAAAATCCGAACCAAATAACAGGAGTGAAGAAACCTTTAGATTGCATGAAGGTGCTAAAGTCAGTGTTATTGAAACCATGAACGAATGGCAAAAAATTAAACTAACTGATGGCAAAACTGGTTGGCTACCCTCTAAAAGCGTTAAAATACTAAAAGATTTTTAATGTATTTTAACACACTATAATAGTAATCCTATTATATTTGCTAATCTTATGATTAGCATTAACACAATTTATGTATTATTATGCTTCTGGGTTTTTGCCCTAGCAGGACCAGCCATCATATCAATTTTAGATACTGATGCTAAAATTGTTGTTACAAACCTTACTGAAAATGAACACCAAGATCAGCAGAATGAAAAAGAAATTAATAATGTAATAGCTTATATTGATTATAATTTTTATTCTTCATTAATCCTTATTGCTAAAAGAAACCTTTCGTATATCTTAAGCTCATTATTGTTAAATTCACAATATTTCGCTAAAATAATTCTTCCTCCTCCTGAGTTTACATTGTAATCTTTCCGTTAAAAATTTATAAAATATCAATTTGCCTTTATTCATAAAAATAATGGCAAAATTTATCGTATTAGTTATGTTTAAAAATATAAAAAGCGACTTGCCAGCGAGCATTGTCGTGTTTTTCGTTGCGTTACCTTTGTGCTTGGGTATCGCCCTGGCTAGTGGTGCTCCACTTTTTTCTGGTTTAATTGCTGGAATAATAGGAGGAATAGTTGTTGGAGGGCTTAGTGGTTCTAATTTAGGTGTTAGTGGACCAGCTGCAGGCCTAGCGGCAATAGTCTTAACGGCAATTGGCACTCTAGGTGGTTACGAGAATTTTTTATTAGCAGTCGTTTTAGGAGGTGGTATTCAATTAATTTTTGGAATACTAAAAGCAGGTGTAATTGGCTATTACTTCCCGTCTTCTGTGATTAACGGTATGTTAACAGGTATAGGTATCATCATTATTTTAAAACAAATACCTAACTTTTTTGGCTATGACGAAGAATCTGCCTGGGATCTTGAATTTTTTGAAATTAACGGTGGCAATACCTTTTCGGAACTTCTTGATATTCTAAACAATATACAACCAGGTGCCGCTTTAATTGGTATTATTAGTTTACTATTAATCTTACTTTGGGATAAAGTATTAAGTAAAAAATCAAAGATATTTGAATTAATTCAAGGCCCTTTTGTAGTTGTAGTTTTGGGCATTATATTTTATATAGTAACCAAAGACCACAAAGTTCTATCTATTGGTCAAAACCATATGGTTAGCGTCCCCACGCCAATAGATGCTGCTGATTTTTTTAGTCAATTTAGTTTTCCAAATTTTTCGGCAATTACCAATGTTGATGTTTGGGTTACTGCTTTCACTATTGCGCTGGTTGCAAGTTTAGAAACCTTATTATCTGTCGAAGCTTCAGATAAAATCGACCCTAACAAAAACGTAACACCAACCAATAGAGAATTGCTAGCCCAAGGAACAGGTAATATAATATCAGGATTAATTGGTGGTTTACCAATTACACAAGTTATCGTAAGGAGTTCTGCAAATATTCAGTCTGGTGGAAAAAGTAAGTTATCGACAATTTTACATGGTTTTCTACTATTAATATCAGTAATTCTTATCCCGAAATTGCTGAACATGATTCCTTTATCTGTATTAGCTTCCATACTTCTTGTAGTAGGTTATAAATTAGCTAAACCTACTTTATTTAAAAAAATGTATGCACTTGGTTGGAAACAATGGCTACCCTTTATTGCAACTGTAGTTGGTATTGTGTTTACTGATTTACTATTCGGAATTGGTTTAGGACTTGGGGTTGGTATTATAGTAATACTACTAAAAAGTTACCAAAATTCGCACTTTTTACATATTGAGAATAATAGCCAGGGTAAAAATAAAATAAAAATGACACTAGCCGAAGAAGTAACTTTTTTTAATAAAGGAGCTATTTTGAAAGAGCTTGAAAGTTTACCAAAAGATACCTATTTGGAGATAGATGTAATTAATACTAGGTATTTAGATAATGACATTATTGAAATTCTAGAAGATTTTATATTCAAGGCAAAAGAACGAAACATAAATATAAATTTAATTTCAAAACGCGGAGTGGTTGAAAGTCCGTCAAGTTTTATCGAATTCTTTAAGGAAGAACCTAAGTCTAAACTTAATTTAAGTTAAGTTTTTTCTAATAATTAATTCTTTTCAAACAAAGGATAGGATAGGTTCAAAAAATAAGAATTCTTATTAAATGAATAATATAATCACCGATAATTTGGCTAATTACTACTAATTAAAGATAAAATATGAGTGAATTTTATAAACAGCTTTTAGAAAATAATAAAAAATGGGTGGCATCAAAATTAGAATTAGACAAGGAGTATTTCTCTAAATTATCTAAAGGACAATCACCCCCAGTTTTGTGGATAGGTTGTGCAGATAGTAGAGTTCCTGCAAATGAAATTATTGGGGCAAATCCAGGAGAAGTTTTTGTACATCGCAATATTGCAAATATGGTAGTACATAGTGATATGAATATGCTAAGCGTTTTAGATTATGCGGTAAATGCTTTGAAAGTAAAACATATTATTGTTTGCGGACATTATGGTTGCGGAGGAGTTAAAGCTGCCATGGGGAACGATTCTATTGGTTTAATCGATAACTGGGTTAGGCATATTAAAGATGTGTATCGTTTTCATAAAGATGAATTAGACGCTATAGAAGATGAAAAAGAACGATTTGATAAATTTGTTGAATTTAACGTAATTGAGCAAGTTTTCGATTTAGCTAAATCTTCGATTGTACAATCGGCGTGGAGAAAGCATCAAGAATTAAGTGTACATGGTTGGGTCTATGAATTGAGTAAAGGCTTAGTGAAAGATTTGAATGTTAATTTTGGAAACAACTCTGAACTTGATAAAGTTTATCAACTTAATATTTAATATAATTGTGCCATTGTAATATTTATCTATTTAAATAATTTCCTACTAATATTTATTTTGCAACAACATCTATTACAGGCTATTTTAAATACTTCTAAATTAGAAGTAGAATGGCTATTTTTAGACTAAGGCCTTTGACAAAAAAAATTTGTCATTTTATACTTAGTAAACTAACGCTTTAAAACCTACTTAATAACTGACAAAACATGGATTTAAAAAAAGTTTTTGACAACAATAAAAAATGGATTTCTAACAAATTAGCGGCGGATCCAAAGTATTTTGAAGAAATGGGAAAAGGTCAAAGTCCTGAACTTTTATATATTGGTTGTTCTGATAGTAGAGTTACTGCCGAAGATTTAATGGGTTTAGGCCCTGGAGATGTTTTTGTGCATCGAAATATTGCCAATATGGTCATTAGTATTGATTTAAATGTAATGTCTGTTGTAAATTATGCCGTAGATCATCTTAAAGTAAACCACGTAGTAGTTTGTGGACATTATGGCTGTGGCGGGGTAAAAGCTGCCATGCAATCGGCTGATTTAGGAATTCTAAATCCGTGGTTAAGAAATATTCGCGATGTGTATCGCATTCATAAAGACGAACTTAAAGCTTTTGAAAATGAAGAGCAAAGATACGACCGGTTGGTAGAATTAAATGTAAAAGAACAGTGTGTTAACCTAATTAAAACAGCTGCAGTTCAAAAAGCCTATAGAGATCGCAACTTAAAAGTTTACGGTTGGGTATTCGACATACACACAGGTAAACTAATCGATTTGAATATAGATTTTGAAGGTTATTTAAAAAATATTATGGAAATATATCATTTAGACTAACCCATAAACCTAGAAAATAATAGAGAAAATTGTTTGACATTTTACCAATCTCCATTCAAAATAAGCAGTGACACAGCATTAAATTTAATTTTTTGAAAACATATTTTTGATACTTTTGATAAGGCTACGAATTAGATAAAAAATAACGTAAAAGATACCTTTACGCCTTCTATAAAGGCTTAGTACCCTAAACTAGCTAATTTTTTGTAAAAAATAATAGTATCGCGTAGCAAGAAAGTTTTAAATTTGCGCCCTATACTTTACAAAGGTTATTATGATTGATAAAATAAAAGAACATATTGCAGAAATAGCCCTGTTTACGACAGACTCTAAAGAGGCAATAGAAGATTTCAGAATAAAATACCTTGGTAAAAAAGGACTTTTAAATGAATTTTTTGGAGCATTTAAAAACATACCTAATGATCAAAAGAAAGAATTTGGTCAGGCTATTAATGAATTAAAAACTGTAGCCACCGATAAAATTAACAGTTTAAAAGAGGCCTTAGAAACTACTACAGAAGAAAAGGGCGTTTATGGCGATTTAACACGACCTGGCGAACCTTTTGAGCTAGGCTCGCGTCATCCAATATCTATAGTAACCAATCAAATTATAGACATATTTTCTCGTATAGGATTTAATGTATCTGAAGGTCCTGAAATTGAAGATGATTGGCATAATTTCACCGCTTTAAATTTACCCGAATATCACCCCGCAAGAGATATGCAGGATACTTTTTTTATCCAAAAAAATCCTGATTTGTTATTGCGTACGCATACTTCATCTGTTCAAGTGCGGTATATGGAAAATAATAAACCACCTATTAGAACAATTTCACCTGGTAGAGTATACAGAAATGAGGCTATTTCAGCCAGATCGCATTGCTTTTTTCATCAAATAGAAGGCTTGTATATAGATAAAAATGTATCGTTTGCAGATTTAAAACAAACTTTACAGTTTTTTACCACTGAGCTTTTTGGAAAATCTAAAATTAGATTGCGACCATCTTATTTTCCGTTTACAGAACCAAGTGCCGAGGTTGATGTATATTGGGGTTTAGAAACTGAAGCCGACCACAGAATAACTAAAGGAACTGGTTGGTTAGAAATTGGTGGTTGTGGTATGGTAGATCCAAACGTTTTAATCAATTGCAAAATTGATCCGGAAGAATATTCTGGTTTTGCTTTTGGTGTGGGTATTGACCGTATTGCCATGTTATTACACCAAATAACAGATATCCGTTTGTTAAGTGAAAATGACGTGCGGTTTCTAGAACAGTTCAAATCAGCGCTTTAAGAAAAGAGACTAGAATTTGAAAATTATAGTTGAGATTAGCGCAGAAAACAATAAAATCTTCTAAACAATTAGTTACCTCCCCTTTGAGAAGGGCTAGGGAGTGGAAAGAATAATGAAAAAAGATATAGAAATACCTATTGCCAAAGATATCGACATAGCCGCCGTTTATGAATACAATGAAGATGAAGGTGTTAAAGTTTGGAACGCCTATATCATTAATAATGGAACTTTATTACTCGATATGCTTATGGTGGTTTCTAAAGGCTATAATGGCGAACAAAAAACCTCAACTATGCGGCATAATTTGGGTGTCTTAGAGGCAAAATCTTTTAGAAAAGTTGAGTTACTTCAAGAAGCAATCTTCACATTAAACAATGAGTTTTTTGTTACCTTTTTTGCGGATAACAAACTCTACGAAAAAAAGTTTGTGTTTAAAAAAGATACCATCAATGAAGAAAAGGTAGTGCC
>JANQTG010000072.1:0-32458 GCA_030731855.1 Cellulophaga sp.
AATGGGCTAAACGAATAAAATTTACCCCCATACCTTTCATTTGCTCCATATCTTTACGATGTTGATCGTTACTAACCGCAGCGCCAACCCCAGCATGCTCTTCATGGCGGTGCGTACCTCTTAATAATAAACGTTTTCCGTTCAAATAGAAAGGGCCATTTTTTTCAAATTCAAACCAACGAAATCCTACTTTTTCTGAGACTTCATCAATGTTTTTCTTATCTTTTTTTAGCGAAATAATAACGCTATACAAATTAGGATTTTTAGTATCCCAAAGTTTAGGATTTTGAATATCAGAGATTAAAATTTCATTAATGTTTTTAATTGATTCTATAGTTTTTGTGGTAACTTCGATACCAATTGGATTTACTAAAGCAACTTTAAGGGATAAACCTGATATATTATTAAGTATTTCAACAGGTATCGTTAGTTTTAAGCTTGCATTTTTTTCGGAAACTTCAGGGGTTTGTACTTGAACTTTACCAATATGTGTTTCAGGTTTGGTAACCAACCAAACATCGCGTGTAATACCGCCATAAATGAAAAAGTCACTCTTCTGAGAAGGAATTACATGTGGATCGTAGCCATTATCTACATGAACCAAAAGCTCATTTTCACCATTTTTAATATAGTCTGTAATATCAATAGTAAAACCAATATAACCACCAATATGTTCGCCCGCCTCTTTACCGTTTACGTATACTTTAGTGGTAATGTTCGACCCTTCAAAATAAAGTAGGTAATGCTGATTAGGCACTACATTTTCGATAGTAAGCATTTTTTTATACCAACTGCTGCTGCGACGGTACCCTGGTTCATTGTCCGTTACATCTTCATTATTCCAAGTATGCGGAAGATTTATATTTATCCAGTTTTCTTGATTCTTAATAGCTTCAATATCTTCACTATTTTTTTCTAAATAGCTCCAATTTTCATTGATGTTTGTTTTGGATCTCTCTAGATTATTTTGTGCTTTTTGATTACAAGAAGAAATTAATAAAAGGATACAAAATATCGGTACATAATATTTTAACACGTGCTTAAAAAAATATAATTATTGATTTGATTTTCTAAGTAGTGCCTCTAAAAAATAATAGTCACCATAAACAATAGGTTCATCCATTTCATCTTTTTTAGGCCAATTACCAGTACTATGGTCTAGAATAAAAGGCGCATTTATACTTGGATCTACTAGGTATTCTTCACTTTTTAAAGTACCAATAACTTTATCGGCATAGGCTATGTATTTTTCAGAATTTGAAGAATAAGTGGCTAATTCTAGTAAGGCTGATGCAATTACCGTTGCCGCCGAAACATCTCTTGGTTTATCCGTTGCAGGATCGTCAAAATCCCAAAACGGAATTCCATCTTCAGGTAGTTTTTCATGATTTAAGTAAAACTCGGCACTAGCTTCGGCCTGTTTTAAATAGGCTGGATCTTTAGTGTAACGATACGACATAGTGTAGCCATAAATTCCCCATCCTTGACCACGAGCCCAAGAAGAATCATCGTTAATACCTTGATGTGTAACTTTGTCTTTTGCATCCCCAGTTATGGTATCGTAAACTACCACATGATAGCTACTATTATTTTGTCTAAAATGATTCTTTAAGGTTGTATTGGCATGGGTAACGGCAATGTTATGGTAGGTACTGTCACCTGTCATTTTTGTAGCTTCAAAAAGCAATTCAAGATTCATCATATTATCAATAATGACTGGAAATTCCCAAATATCCTTATTAAAATCCCACGATCTTAAACTACCTACATTTTTGTTAAATCTAGTAATTAGGGTGTTGGCACTTTCTATCATTACCTCTTTATAGTGCTCATTATTGGTTATTTCATAGCCTTCTCCAAAACTACAATATATTTTAAAGCCCATATCGTGAGTGCCACCATTAAGCTTTTCTTTTTCCATATGTACCGTCCAAGCTTCGGCTTGTGTTTTGTAGGCTTCATTACCGGTAAGTTTGTATAATTGCCATAGGTTACCGGGGAAAAACCCACTTGTCCAGTCTTTGGAAAGCACCTTAAAAGTCTCACTTTTATTTTTGTTGTAGCTTCTTGGAAATGACATTGAATCAACTTGATAAGAAAGTAGTTGTTGATACCTAAGCGTTAAAAGGGAGTCTATACTTACGGATGCCGTTGTTGGATTTTCTTTTTTTTCTTTTTTGCAGGAAAATAAAAATAGTAAAGGAACAATAATCGTAATTAAAGCTAAATTTTTTTTCATTGTGAAGAGGTAATTTATTTATATTATAATTAAAGGTTTCGTTTTAGATAAAACGAAACCTTTAATTCAAAATAAGTTTTAGTATCCAGGGTTGTTTGGTAGTAAATTCGGATTTCTTAAAAGCTCATCGAAAGGTAAGGGTAATAAATAATCTCTAGAAGGATCGAAATTTGTTTGATTTTCTAAACCATTTGGCCCAAAAACTTCTGGTCCAAGTTGACGTCTTTTTATGTCATACCATCTTTTAAATTCAAAGGCTAATTCCCATTTGCGTTCTTCTAGAACTAAATTTCTAAAGTCTGTTTGATTTATTCCTAAAGTTATATCTTCAGGAAAATTTGTCAAAACTCCAGCTCTGTTTCTTGCTCTTGCTCTAACTCTGTTGACATAGCTATTGGCTTCTGCAGATCCAGGAGTAACCTCGTTTAGTGCCTCAGCTGCAATTAATAAAACTTCAGCATAGCGCATTTGAGCATAGTTTGTTTCTGTTCCACGTGCATTCCCTAGAGAAACTGTGCCAGGGAATCTACTATATTTTGCAATATAAGCACTTGCTACATTTAAAGGGCTAGCAGTTGGGAAAAACGAAAAAGGCTGCACAACTCCACCAAATACTCCAATAGTATCTAAGCTTACACGCTTTCTATAATCGCGACCATCCCAAGCATTATAAACATTTATGGTAGGTACGGCAACAGACCATCCTTCTCCAATATCAAGACGGCCGTCTGTTCTTTGATTTTGTCTAATCCCAGTTAAGGCTCCTTGGTAATCTCTTCCGGTATCACCATCTGAGAAACCATTAAAATCAATCGAAAATAAAGACTCTTTTTGACTATTTTGTTTTGTTGCATCGAATAAATCTTGAAAATCCTCAACAAGATCTAAGTCAAATAATCCTTCGTTATCAATAACAAATTTTGCTTCGGTATAAGCTTTTGGAAAATCGGCTAAGGTAAGATGAACAGATGCTAAATAAGCTGCCGCGGTTGCTTTTGAAGGCAGGGCTCTTGTAGGTTGTGTATTAGGCAACCATTGCTTTGCAAATTCTAAATCAGAAATTATATTAATATATACTTCCGATTGCGGTGTTTTTGAAATTAAAGTTGCTTCTGCAATGTTGGTTACTGGTGCGTCTAAATAAGGAATATCACCAAATAATTGTACCAGATGAAAATAAGTATAGGCACGAACAAAATAGGCTTGTGCAATTATTGGGTTAATGGCTTGATCTGTTAAATTTAGGCTTTCAGCACCTGCAATAGCTTCATTAGCACCAGCAATTATTTGATATGATGTAGGCCAGAATGCTGTTATCATTCCATTATCATCAGTTACAGAAAATATATCGTGTTCAATACGTCTGGCAGGAGTACCTCTATCGCCAATACTAGCCATGTCACTTCTTAACATTAGTGGTAATGATAACTTTCTACCCCAGAAGGCTTCTTTAGCCATATTTCCATAAGTACCATTAATTACTGTTTGTACATCTTGTGGCGATTTAAAAAAGCCTTCAGGAGATAGTATGCCTATAGGTTCTTCTTCCAAAGTGGAGCATCCTACCAATGACAAAAGTGTCATTAAAACTATATATTTCATATTTTTCATATTTATATTTTTTAAAATTTAAGATTCACACTAAAGGTTACTGATTTTATGTTTGGATAGTTACCATAATCAAATCCTTGATTAACATTACTTGCTTGATTACCAGATGCTTGATAGCTTACTTCTGGATCTACACCTGGATAATCTGTAATCGTCAATAAGTTTTGCCCACTCAATGATAATCGAATATTATCTAAGCCTAAATTCTCAGTTAAATTTTGAGGCAAAGTATAGCCCATAGCTAAATTTCTAAGCCTAATAAAACTACCATCATATACAAATCTAGATGTTACTCTTTTTGCTCTAACTGCTGCTGAGGGTACATTAGTATTTGTGTTATTGGGTGTCCAAGCATTTAAAACTTCTGTGGTGGCATTAGATCCTCCCGAAGCTAATTCTATGGCAGTATAATTTAAAATATCACCACCTATAGAACCTTGAAAAAATATTCCTAAATCAAAATCCTTATATCGAAATGTATTGTTTAAACCGGCGGTCCAGTCTGGGTTAGGATCTCCAATAATTTCACGATCTACTCCTGTAATTGTACCACTACCATCAAGATCACTAAAAATTTCATCTCCAAGATTATTTGTAAAAGCGGCAGTACCAGAAGGTAATGTACCATTTTGATTTACACCTCTAAAGTCATATCCATAAAATACGCCAACAGGCTGTCCCTCTCTTAAAATATGTGTTTCATCCTGAAGAAAATGTCCTGGTGAAGAGTCTAAAAATATATCATCACCATTTACTAATTTTACTACTTGATTTCTGTTTCTTGACCAGTTAAAATCTGTAGTCCAAGAAAAATTATTGGTACTGATGTTTTTAGTTGTCAATGTAATTTCAAACCCTTTATTGTTAATTTCTCCGATATTTTTTAAGGTAGTCTGATTTAAAAAACCAACATATTCTGGAACTGAAGTGTCTCCTAAAATTACGTCTTTAGTATCAATATTGTAATAATCTAAGGTTAAAGACACACGATTATCGAATAAACCTAAATCCAAGCCAATATTTGTTTGGAAAGATGATTCCCATTTTAAATCAGGATTAGAAAGTTGATTAGGTACAATAGCATTTACTGTTTGATCACCCACAACAGCATAAAGACTTTCAAAACTAGCTAATGATTGATAGGGTTGAATAGCTTGATTTCCAGTGACACCGTAACTCGCTCTAAATTTTAAGTTAGATAAGGTTTTATTGTCTTTTAAAAATTCTTCATTAGATACTTTCCATCCGATTGCTCCTGAAGGGAAAAATGCATATTTTTCATTTTTAGCAAAGTTAGAAGAGCCGTCTCTTCTAGCGGTAAAAGTGATTAAATATTTATCATCATAATCATAATTTAGTCTTCCGAATTGCGATTGTATCTCTGTTTCTGTTAAAGATGATGTAGGAATTAAAGGAACTGAACCGCCTGCTAATCCATAAAATGATACACTATTAGAAATAAATCCTTGTGCCCCAGCAGTAAAAAAATCTGATTTTGTCTTTTGATAAGAATAACCTGCTAATAAGGTTAGATTACCTTTTCCAATTTCTTTTTTATATGTTAAATAATTCTCACTTAATATGTTTGATGTTTTAGAATTTGCAACGCCTGCAATGCCGCCCACACCTCCGGCTGTAGCTCTTAATGTTGAAGGTAAGAAAGTACCACGTGTGCTATTTAATGCACTAAAACCGAATGTTGTTTTAAAAGTTAAGTTCTCAATTAATTCATAATCTAAATAGAAGTTTGCTCTATAATTATCAATTGCAGTTTCGTCTATTCTTTCTGTGGCAATTGCAAAAGGGTTATCTACATCATCACCTACAGAATTGAAAGTATTTTCACCATTTTCATTTAAAACTCCTAAATCTGGCGCAAAACGATAAGCAATTGAAATAACATCTCCACCACCTCTACCGCCACTGCCAGCTTGTGTAGATACACCATCTTTATTACTTCTACTACCAAAAGCATTAAAACCAAGTTTTAGTTTATCGGTTACTTGTGCGTCTACATTTGTTAAAAATGAGAATCGTTCAAAACCAGAATTAACCACCACACCTTTTTGGTCAAAATAGTTTCCAGAAACATAAAAATTAATATCTTCTGTACCTCCTGAAAATGATAACTGATGATTTGCAATATTTCCAGTTTCAAAAATTAAATCTTGCCAATCTGTTTCCGCTGGTCCTTGAACGTAGCCAGGGTTAATACCTCTTTGATAAGTAGCAAACTGTTCTGCATTCAACAAATCTAATTGATTGGATGTAGATTGACTCGAATAAGAACTATTCAATTCGATGGTTGTTTTACCTGCTCTACCCTTTTTGGTAGTGATTAGTATAACTCCATTTGCTCCTCTAGAGCCATAAATAGCCGTAGCAGAAGCATCTTTCAATATTTCGATAGACTCAATATCTGCTGGTTGTGGATAGGTTGCTCCAACGAAACCATCGACAACAACTAAAGCTCCGCTACTTGCGCCGATAGAAGTATTACCCCTAATTTTAACTGATATCGGAGCACCTGGTTCTCCACCATTATTTGATTGAACGACCACCCCTGCAGCTCTGCCTTGCAGCGCTTG
Organism: Cellulophaga sp.; assembly: GCA_030731855.1. Classification (GTDB taxonomy): domain Bacteria; phylum Bacteroidota; class Bacteroidia; order Flavobacteriales; family Flavobacteriaceae; genus Cellulophaga. Next base: position 6,439 of record JANQTG010000072.1, read on the forward strand.
TTCTGCATCTAGTACCGGAAAAGCATTAATGTCTTTTGAACTTACAGAAGATACTGAACCAGTTATATCACTCTTTTTTTGGCTACCATAGCCCACAACTACAATCTCGTCTAAAGCACTAACATCTTCAACTAAAGTAACTTTTAATGTAGATTTTCCAGAAACGCTTTGTTCTTGTGTAATAAAACCGATAGAACTGAATACTAAAGTTGCATTATTGGCCGCACTAATAGTATAATTACCATCAAAGTCTGTTGTAGTTCCGTTTGTAGTTCCTTTTTCTACTACGTTTACTCCTGGAACTCCAATGCCATCACTACTTGAAATAACCGAGCCTTTGATTGTTTTTTGTTGGCTGTAACCAGCAGTACCGATCAGGATAAAAGCACCAATAAAAAATGCTTTTAACCATTTTTTTGTTTTGTTTTTCAACATAAATTTGAGTTTTGAGTTAATTTTAAATATTTGAGTGCTGATTGTATACCTATGTACTTTTATTAAAAATCGTATTGATTTTTTTATCGAGTACAATTGTTTAAGTATATTAATTTCAACATTCCCAAAATTATGTGAAGTATTTGCAATAATAATTCAAAATTAGGGGTTCAAAAATACAGATGTACTATTTTATTGAAGTTTTTTAAGAACTTAAGACTCATTATTTATGGTGTGTTTCAGAAAACTTAGCAAGGTACTCTGTTGGTGATTTTCCAAACTTTTTATGAAAGCATTTACTAAAATATTTAGGGTTTTTAAAACCTACTTGGTAACTAACTTCAGAAATATTTAGTTTGTCTTGCTCTAAAAGTTGAGCGGCTCTTTTCATTCTTATTTCTTGAATAAAATCATTAGGTGTAACATTTGTCCATGCTTTAATTTTTGTAAACAATAAAGTTCTACTCACGCCTAATTCCGAACTAAACGTAGGAATGTCAAATTGCTCGTTAGAAATATTATCTTCAACAATTTGTAGTGCTTTTTTTAATAATTGTTCATCCATTGAGGATACCGTAATGTCACTTGGAGTAAATGTATTTTCAGTTGAAAATTTGTTACGTAATCGCCTAGTGGAATCAATTAAGTTTTTAACCCTTAACGAGAATTCTTTTATATTAAAGGGTTTGCTTATATAATCGTCTGCACCGCTTTCTAATCCTTCAAACTTATAGACTAATGAGGTTCTAGACGTCAGTAGAATTACAGGAATATGACTTGTTTTTAAATTCGCTTTTATTTTAGAACAGAGTTCTGTTCCTACCATTACGGGCATAATAACATCAGAAACAATTAAATCAGGTACATTTTGTAAGGCTATTTTCATTGCTTCTTCTCCATTACTGGCTTCTAAAATATTATAATTTTCTTTCAAAAGTTCTTTCATAAACTGTCGCAAAGGCTCGTTATCTTCTACTAAAAGTACAGTCGCTTTTTCTGTATCAAACAATAGTTCATCAGTTTCAAAATTAGCTTCAAAATTAATATGGTTTACTTGCGATGTATATAACCCTAAATCATCACTAAACTTAAAGTCTTTTATAATTTGATCTTTTTCTAAATGGTCTTTACCCAAAGGTAATTTTACTCTAAAAACACTACCTTTTAAAACGTTATTTAGTACAGATATTTCTCCTTTATGTAAATCAACAAAGCCTTTAGCAATAGAGAGTCCTATTCCTGTACCCGTTCCTTGGCCATTAATATTTTTTTGATATTCAGGAATTTCAAAAAAACGATCAAATACCTTTTCACTATATTTTTCATCTATTCCAGGGCCAGAATCCATGATATCGATTACAATATGGCTATCGACTTTTTTTATAATAATTTTTATTTGTCCGTTTTGCGGGGTGTATTTAAAGGCATTTGAAATTAAATTAAAAAAAACTTGTTCTAGCTTGGGTCGATCATAAAATAAGAGTATTTCATCTTCGTCAGATTCAAAAGTATAGCTATCATTACGACTTTTAGCATATTCAGAAAATGAGTGATAAATTTCTCTTAGAAACTTAACAATATTCCCCTCGGCGGCCTCTAGTTTAAATTTGTTATTTTCTAGTTTTCTAAAATCCATTAATCTATTTATAAGTTGTAATAAATGATTGGCGTTACTTTCAATAACTAATAGTTTTTTATAAACAAAACTACTGCCTTTGTAATCTTCTAGTAATTTTTGAAGTGGCCCTGAAATTAGGGTTAGTGGAGTTCTAAACTCGTGAGATATATTGGTGAAAAATTTTAGTTTTTCATCGTTAATTTCTTGATTTCTTACTTTTTCTAGATGCTCTAATTGTAATTTATGTTTAAGTTTTGTTTGAGATCTAATGATGTTACCAAGTGCGATTATACCACTCAACAATAATAAGCTATATAAAATATAGGCCAGATTACTTTTCCAAATAGCGGGCTTAACGGTTATTTTTAAAATTGTTGGTGTTGTATTCCAAATTCCGTCATTATTAGCGCCCATAACCTCGAAAATATAATCTCCAGGTCTTTGTATCGTATAATTTGCTTGGTTTTGAGTAGTTTCTGTCCAAGAATTTTCTAAACCAACCATTCTATATTTGTATTTATTATTGCTAGAATTTATAAAATTGGGGATAGCATAGTTTATAGAAAAATTAGCTTTATCATGTTCTAGCGTAATGGCATTAACAAAAGAAATATTTTTACTTAATATTTCAGGGCTATTATTAGGGCTTATTGTTTTGTTTTGGATTTTAAAATCGCTCAGTAATACTTGTGGTGCAAACGTATTTTTATCAATTTTTTTTGAATCAAAAGTTGTAACACCAGTAGGCCCACCAAAATAAAAAGTAGAATTACCAACCTTTAAAGATGCACCGCTATTGAATTCGTTTCCTGCCAAGCCATCCTTTTGGTCGTAGATGGTAAAAAAGCCAGAATTTGGTTCGTATTTTATGAGTCCTTGATTGCTACTCATCCATAGATTTTTCTCAGCATCCTCTAAAATAGAATAAACAGAAGTAACTGTTTTGCCTGTTTCTACAGGAACCTTATCAAATTTTTCACCATTAAATTTATAGAGACCTTTAGCACGAACACCAACCCATATAGTACCATTACTATCTTGATAAATAGCCAAAATATCATCACCAGAGGTAGTTTCTTGGTTGTAAAAGTAATGTTCAATTGATTTTAAAGTGCCGTTTTCAGAAAAAGACAATAGGTTTAGACCACTTTGAGTACCCGCCCAAACATTAAGTTTATTGTCTGTCATCATGCTTCGGATTCTGTTATTACTCAAAGAATTTTCAGGGTTTAAGGTACTTCTAAATAACTGTGAAGTTTTTGTTGCCGTATTATACCTTATAAGTCCGTTTCCAAAAGTTCCAATCCAAATACTATTTCGACCTCCACTTTTTATAGTAAAAACACCAGTATCATTAATTAATTGGTATAATTCTTTAGGCAAAAATGTAGTATCAAAAGTTTTTCTTTTCGTATTGTAAACTTTAATACCCTTATCATAACTTCCGATCCAAAGGTTATCATCTACCAGTAATAAAGCCTTAATATTATCGCTTAATAATTCAGGTGAATTTTCTTTATTTATGTACGTAGTTTCATATTTTTCAGGGTCAAAAATAGTGATGCCACCACCTTCTGTCCCGAAATATAGATTTTTATCTGGATCAGCCACAATAGAACTAACAACTTTAAAACTGAGTCTATTTTGCGTAAAATGTTCTCCATAATTTATAAAATTATTGTTTGAAACATCCCAAATATCAATACCGCCATAATAAGACCCAATCCAAACAGATCCTTTTTTATCTAAAAAGATAGATTTAATATAATTATGACTAAGACTTCTAGAATCATAAGGCACGTTTACTAGTTTTTCGTAATTACCTTTTTCATCTAAATAGGTAACACCATCAGATGTTCCAATCCAAAGATTACCATCTTGGGTTTTTTTTATTACCCGAACGTCGGTATCAATAGAATTATTTATAAATTTTTCATTTAAGGTATCAAACCAGTACATACCTTTAGTTTTTGTACCTATACAAATAGAGTTTTTGCCATAAGGTAAAATACTTTGCACAAATAGCGGTACCTTTTCATTTTCAGGAGTAAAAGATTGAAATTTATATTGGCCATTGGTTGTACTTACAACTTTACAAAAACCTTCGGCAGTTCCTATCCAAATAGTACCATCATCACTTTGAGAAATACTTAAAATATAATTCGAAGGCAAAGCGCTAGTAGAATTAATAGCGGCATACACTTTTTTGAAATTATTTATTTTCTTATTGTAAATCGATAGACCTTTTGAAGTACCCGCCCAGATTTCACCATTCTGCATTTCGGTAACACACCAAACAGTATTATTGCTTAAAGAATTTTCATCAGAAGAGTAAAAAAAGCTTTTGAAGATGCCGCTTACAGGATCATAACGATTTAAACCATTGTAGGTGCCTATCCAGATATACCCTTCGGAATCTTGAGTAATGTCTAAAATATCACTATTACTAATTGATGTAGAATCGTACGGATCGTTACGAAAAACTTTAAAGCTATGACCATTATAAACATTCAGTCCGTCTCTTGTGCCGAGCCACATTTGTCCAAGATTATCTTGTTCTATGGCGATAACCGAACTTTGTGATAAGCCGTCAAGTGTAGATAAATGTTTAAATTGATATTTTGGATATTGCGCAACTAAAAAGAAACATCCGTTCAATATAAAATAAATAAATAACCATAGTTTTCTCTTCATAAATCCATATCAAAATGATAATTATATGTCATAAAACTACCATTAAATTCATCAAATTAACGTTAAATATAAAAATTTTGCTTTGAAATTACTTTAGTCTTTTACTTAATTGATAATCATACAAAGATGGAAATTGCGTTATTTTTTTATTCATCAACTCAATATAAGGTTCTGGGCCGTAATTAATCTGTATTGGGTGATTTGCATGTATTGCTATAAGCCTAGCGAAAGGCCCATCTTGCATTCCGTTAAGGAGTATTGAGTCTGAATTATTTAATCCGCTTAAAAATTGAACATTAATATTCCAAAAAGTACTATATGCTCCGTGTGATGGTTTCCAATAGCCTGCGCCACCACCTGCAAATAATGGGTAACTTCTGTCTTCATTCGGATTTACATGTACTGTAATATTATCAAATAAATTTTGATGGTTAGCGCCAGAATGTTGGTCTAGAACAGGATCAACATAAACTTCACAATTTTTATAGACATTTTTTGTAGAGAAAGTATTAAAGCTCAACGGATGATCAGCATTATTAAATACTTTTAAATTTTCAACTAAAACATTATGAACTCCTGCCATGGCAACTGTATAATGTGCTTTATTATTTCCTTCGGTTGTAATATTTGATATGGTAACATTGGCTATTTCTTCGGTTAAAATGCCGCTATCTGCATTATTAATAACCACATTGTTTACCCAACTATTAAAAACCCTTGTTAAGAAAATAGCATTATTGCCACGTTCCACATGGTGGGCTACATAAGGAGCATGGGGAAAAGTGATTCTTAAATGTTCAATACCTACTTCTTTTAAATGTTTCCATGTGACTAACTTAGCTTCATATTCAGGCTTAATTGTGATAGTTAAGGGAGATTTAATAGTTACTAAATTACCTTTTAGACCTGTAATTAAAACCTGTTGCCGAACTATGGGTAGCTTGGGAAATTCCCAATGATGAGAGCCGGGGTTTACATCCGTTTTTTTATATAGGTCGTTTATGATCTCTGAGGATTGTCCTGTTTTGTTGAACAGCTGTAATTCTACAACATCGCCAATTTTGAGTCCGCTTATAATCGATGTTTTCAGGGTAAATTCACCTCGTTTACCTTCATGAACATTAGCAAGAATAGTTTGATGTGCATCGTATTTTTCTAAATACGATTTTACACGTTCGCCAGGCACTTGTGTCCAAATCATTCCACCCGACCAAGCGTATTGAGAAAATGGTAAATCTATATTATTTTCTTTTTCACGCTGGCGTTTATCAAACTGAAGTAAATATTCTCTAAGTTCTGTCAGAACTTCTGAATCATCTAAATACATCATTGGCCTCGGACAGTATATTTCAGTACCATTTTCCCCCGTACAGCACCTCTTAGCACAAAATTACTACGTTCAATATATAGAATACTACTCAGGATTATTCTGCCTTTAGGTAATTGTAGTACAATAGTTCCATCAAAATCTTTAGTTTCCTTAAGGGCTTTTATAAGCGCTATAGAATCATCTAAACCGTCATTGGCAATTACGCCATAATCGGTCGCATTTATAATTTTTGTGGTGTGTAGTGGAATCTCTTTTTCTCCAAAATGATACCCAGCAAAGCTAAAGTCAGGTAGATATAGATCATCTGCGGTATTTTTTAAGTTTAAAATGGCTGGGATATTCTGTGAAAAGCTACTTAAAATCAACCCTAGAAAAAAAATTAGGAATAGGTTCAATTTTAATATTTTAAAAATTCGTAACATAATTAAGAAAAATAAATATATCTATTATTATTTGTACAAGATACCACAGGATAGATATATTTACTAGCACAACTACTTTTATACCTATAATATGGACATAAGTATCCCTTAATGTGTACTTTTATTCATAGTACAAAAAGCATTTTGAAGTTAGAAAGGCTTAATTTTGAGCTAATTGGTAATGATATAAAATTAAAAAATTCAATTTAAAATAATGAATCAAAAAATAATAGTAGTAACAGGAGCTGGTGGCGTTTTGTGCAGTACACTTGCCGAAGCTTTAGCCAAACAAGGTCATAAAATTGCTGTGCTAGATTTAAAAAAGGAAGCTGCTGATCAAGTAGCCGATACGATCAAGGCAGCAGGTGGTATTGCAATTGGCGTAGTAGCGAATGTTTTAGAAAAAGCGTCGCTAGAGGCGGCAAAAAAAGAAGTAAACGAAAAATTAGGCTTGTGCGATATTTTACTAAATGGGGCAGGAGGTAACCATCCTCTAGGGACTACGAGTAATCCGTATTTAGAGTTAGAAGATTTAAAAAATACAACGGAAGGTTTTAAAACTTTTTTCGATTTAGATACTGCGGGGATACAATTTACCTTTAACCTTAATTTTATTGGCACTTTATTACCAACGCAAGTATTCGCGCAAGATATGGTAGGCAGACAAGGCTGTAGTATTTTAAACATATCATCAATGAATGCTTTTACCCCTTTAACTAAAATACCTGCCTATAGTGGCGCAAAAGCGGCAGTATCAAACTTTACACAATGGTTGGCGGTACATTTTTCAAAAGTAGGTATTCGTGTAAATGCTTTAGCACCGGGTTTCTTTTTAACCGATCAAAACAGGGCTTTATTAACACAAAGTGATGGGTCATTAACTCCAAGAGGTAATACCATTATCGGTCAAACCCCTATGGGTCGTTTTGGTGAGCCAGAAGATTTAGTTGGCACTACACTTTGGTTATGTAGTGAAGGAGCATCATTTGTAACAGGCGTTGTGGTACCTATCGATGGTGGTTTTAGTGCATTCAGCGGAGTATAAAATGATGCATAAATGATTTGGTTTTTAAGATAAGTTTTATTTTTAGCAAGAACAAGTTTCCCTCCTTTGGAGGGTTTAATGGAGGTCTTTTTATGGATAATTAGCAACTTGGTAAACCCAAAGTTTAGCTAAAAATGCTAGATTGGCTCAATCGCCAATTTTGAATTCTTAGATGTGTTATTTATTAAAATTGAGTTTCACTAAAAAACAAAAAATAATACCGATTTTACATAAAGTATGAATTTAGAAAATACATGGCGCTGGTACGGACCTAACGATCCAGTTTCGTTATCAGATATAAAACAATCAGGAGCAACAGGAGTTGTTACCGCATTGCATCATATTCCTAATGGTCAAATATGGCCAATAGCAGAAATTATAAAAAGAAAAGAAGCACTAGAAGCGGTTGGGCTTACCTGGTCTGTTGTAGAAAGTGTTCCTATTCATGAAGCTATTAAAACCCAACGTGGCGATTATTTACAATATATCGAAAATTACAAGCAAACGATCTCTAATTTAGGGGCTTGTGGTATTGATATTGTTTGTTACAATTTTATGCCTGTTTTAGATTGGACACGCACAAATTTAGACTACCAAGTAGAAGATGGTTCAACTGCCTTACGCTTTGAAGCTGCTGCTTTTGCCGCTTTTGAGTTGTTTTTGTTAAAACGTCCGGGAGCTGAAAAGTCTTATACTGATGATCAAAAAGAGAAAGCTAAAAAATACTTCGATACCCTTAACGAAACTGCAAAAGAAAAGCTCACGAACACCATTATAGCGGGTTTGCCAGGAGCAGAAGAAGGCTATTCGTTACAAGATTTTAATAATATTTTGGCCACCTACGATGGTATAGGGCCAAAAGAATTAAAGAAACATTTGTTTGAATTTTTAAGTCATATTATCCCTGTAGCCGAAAAATCGGGTGTGCTAATGTGTATTCATCCTGATGATCCTCCGTATCCTATTTTAGGCTTACCAAGAGTGGTGAGTACTGAACAAGATATTGTAGATTTATATAAAGCTGTTGATAGTCCAAATAACGGACTTACATTTTGTACAGGATCATTTGGTGTTCGCGCAGATAATGATCTACCGGGCATGGTAAAACGTTTGGGTCATCGCATTCATTTTATCCATTTAAGAAGTACTCAACGAGATGCTGATGGTAATTTTCATGAAGCCAATCATTTAGAAGGCAATGTTGACATGTATGGGGTAATGAAAGCATTGGTAGAAGAACAAAAAAAGAGAGAAGCATCGGGTAGAAAAGATTATAGAATGCCAATGCGACCCGATCACGGTCATAAAATGCTAGACGATTTAAAGAAAAAAACAAATCCGGGGTATTCAGGTATAGGCAGGCTAAGAGGCCTTGCAGAACTTCGGGGCTTAGAATTAGGCATCCGAAAATCTATAGAAAATTAAATTAGAATTATTAAACACGTATAAATTTTTATTATGGCAACAACTTACGAAACACGATACGCTTCTAGTCCAGAAGCAGTAAAGAAATATGACACGACGGAATTACGTGAGGAATTCTTAATAGATAATTTAATGCAAAAAGGAAAAGTAAACCTTACATATTCGCATTATGACAGATATATAGCAGGTTCCGCAGTTCCAGAAAAGCCTTTAAAATTAGAGGCCATAGACCCTTTAAAAGCAGCCTATTTTTTAGAACGTCGCGAATTAGGGATTATCAATGTTGGTGCAAACGGTTCTGTTGAAGTAGATGGTGCCAGTTATAGTTTAGCACATAAAGATGCCTTATATATAGGTCAAGGCGCAAAAGAGGTTATTTTTAAAAGTGATGATGCAAAGAATCCAGCAAAATTTTATTTGAATTCTGCACCAGCGCATACAAGCTATCCAACAAAAAAGGTAAGCCTTGCAGAAGCAAATAAAATAGAATTAGGTACGCTTGAAACTGCAAATCATAGAACGGTAAATCAAATGATTATTGGTGGTGTTGTAACTACTTGCCAGTTACAAATGGGGATGACTGAGTTAAAAACAGGAAGCGTATGGAACACCATGCCAGCCCATGTTCACGATCGTAGAATGGAAGTATATTTTTATTTAGACGTACCAGAAGGGCAATCTGTTTGTCATTTTATGGGGCAACCACAAGAAACACGTCATATTTGGATGCAAAACTACCAAGCTGTAATTTCTCCACCATGGTCTATACATTCAGGATCAGGTACTAGTAATTATACTTTTATTTGGGGTATGGCAGGTGAGAATTTAGATTATGGCGATATGGATGTTGCTAAAATAACCGATTTAAGATAAACTATGGAATTATTTAATTTAAAAGGAAAAATTGCATTAGTAACGGGAAGCACGCACGGATTAGGAATGGCCATGGCAATGGGCCTAGGCAAAGCTGGTGCAACCGTAATTATCAATGGAAATTCATCACAACAAAAAATTGATGATGCGGTAAAAGAATATCAAAAAGAAGGCATAAAAGTGTTTGGGTATAAATTTAATGTAACGGATGAAGCCCAAGTGAAACAAGCCATCAACGATATTCAGACCGAAGTAGGGCCAATTGATATTTTGGTGAATAATGCGGGAATTATTAAGCGTACTCCCTTAGAAGATATGGAAGTTGCTGATTTCAGAGAAGTGGTAGACGTAGATTTGGTGAGTCCGTTTATCATGTCAAAACACGTAGTAAAAAGTATGATTGCCAGAAAGCAAGGCAAAATCATCAATATATGTTCTATGATGAGCGAACTTGGCCGCAATACGGTTGGTGCTTACGCTGCGGCGAAAGGCGGACTCAAAATGCTGACACAAAATATGGCTACTGAATGGGCAAAACACAATATACAAGTCAATGGTATTGGCCCAGGCTATTTTGCTACGTCACAAACCGCTCCTATTCGAGTAGAAGGGCATCCTTTTAATGATTTTATCATCTCAAGAACTCCTGCGGCAAAATGGGGAGATCCTAATGATTTGCAAGGAGCAGCGATTTTTTTAGCTTCAAAAGCCAGTAATTTTGTCAACGGGCATGTTTTATATGTCGATGGCGGAATTTTAGCCACCATCGGGAAACCATCCAACGAAAATTAAATTTAAACTGATGCGAAAATATACTTATTTACTTATCTTTCTTTTAGCGGTCATAACGGTATCTTGTCAAGAAGAAGCTAAAAAGAACAAACAGATTACGGTAAAAAATAGCCTAGCAATTGACCGTTCTTTTGAGACAGTGACAATCGATATTGCATCGTTAGCCTTAAAAAATAAAGAAGGCGTTGTAGCCATATTGGATGCAGTAACCCAGACTGAAGTTGTTTCACAAGAAATAGATAGCGATGGCGATGGAGTGGTAGATCAGATTTTGTTTCAGCCTACCATAAAAGCCAATTCAGAAAAAATATTCGATGTTATTCTTAAAGAAAAGATAGCCATAAAAGGCGTTGATCCTGATTGTTACTCTAGGTTTGTGCCAGAACGTACCGATGATTATGCTTGGGAAAACAATAAAGTAGCTTTTAGAACTTATGGTCCGGTAGCTCAAAAAATGGTAGAAGATGGTGTAAAAGGTGGCACACTTTCTAGCGGAATAGATGCTTGGTTAAAACGCGTAGAATATCCTATTATAAATGCATGGTATAAAAAAACTACCGATGGTACAGGTAGCTATCATGAAGATACAGGCGAAGGTTTAGATAATTTTCATGTAGGTGTAAGTAGAGGTGTTGGTGGTATCGCAAAGAAAGTGGACAGTACCTATCACTTTTCAAGAAACTTTGTGACTTGGAAAAATGTACATAACGGCCCTATCAGAACTAGTTTTGTATTAACCTATGCCGATTGGGATGCGAATGGTACTATGATTACAGAACAAAAACATATTTCTTTAGATTATGGCAGTAATTTTTCTAGGTTTGAAATCGTATTAAAAGGAACAGATACTATTTCAGCTGGACTAACCTTACATAATAATGAAGGAGTTGTTGCTGTAAACGAAGCTAATGCCTGGATTAGTCATTGGGAAACTTTAGACGATTCTGAAATAGGTACGGCTATAATCACACCAAAAACTATTTTTATTGGTAGTGAACACTACGTAACGAGTAAAAAAGATGAAAGTAATTTATTTGTACATCTTAAAGTTAATGATAATAAAGTGATTTATTATGCGGGTTTTGGTTGGAAAAAAGCGGGAGAATTTACCACTAAAGAAGCTTGGGAAAATCATTTAAACCTTTTTTCTCAATGTTTAGAAACTCCTTTAGTCGCAAGTATTAAGTAGGCTTATAATTTTATAATACGCACGTATGAATTTTAAAAATCTGATAGTAAGTGTAATTTTTATTGGTAGCTTAATCTCTTGTTCTAACACCAGTGAAACAAGAACCATCCGCTTGGGACATGGTTTAGATGTAAGCCATTCCGTTCATATTGCTATGGTAAAAATGGGTGAAGATTTAGAGCAAATTTCAGGCGGAAAAATGCGTGTTATGATTTACCCGAGTCAACAGTTAGGAACTGAACGCGAATGTTTAGAATTATTACAGATTGGTAGTTTAGATATGACCAAAGTATCGGTAGGTGTTTTAGAAAACTTCGCGCCAGATTTACGGGTATTAGGACTCCCTTTTTTATTCAGAGACCGGGAACATTCTTTTCGAGTTTTAGATGGACCTCTTGGGCAACGTTTGTTAGATGAAGGCGAAAAATATTGGTTAAAAGGATTAGGTTATTACGATGCAGGAAGCAGAAGTTTTTATACTAAAGACAAGCCAATTAATACGCCAGATGATTTAAAAGGTCAAAAAATTAGAGTGATGGAAAGTGTTACCGCCATGAATATGGTAACCGATTTAGGAGGCTCTGCAACACCCATTTCTTGGGGAGAATTGTATACTGCATTACAACAAGGTGTTGTTGATGGCGCAGAGAATAACCCACCTAGTTTTTATTTGTCTAGACATTATGAAGTAGCTAAATACTATACTTTAGATGAACATACTGTTTTACCTGATGTACTCTTAACAGGTACACATTTATGGAATGAATTGTCAGAACAAGAACAAAAATGGTTAAAACAAGCCGTGGATAATTCTGTTATTTACCAACGTAAATTATGGTTAGAAGCGGAGAACGAAGCTTTAGAAGCCGTACAAAAAGCAGGGGTAGAAATCATTAGACCCGATAAAACCTTATTTTCAGAAAAAACAAAGGCTTCTTTAGAAAAATATAAGGATGACCCTGAGTTTTATAAAATGATTCAAGAGATACAAGCCACCGAATAATACATAAAAAACCACCAATTGATGAAAATACGTGATACAATAGATAAAATACTGGCTAATTTTTTGGTCGTAATTATGGCTGTAATGGTACTCAATGTATTATGGCAAGTCGCTAGCCGATTTCTTTTAGGAACACCTAGTTCTTTTACCGATGAATTAGCGCGTTATTTAATGATTTGGGTAGGTATTTTAGGTGCAGCTTATGTTTCAGGAAAAAATATGCACGTGGCTATTGATGTTTTGCCTTCTCGACTTAGTGCAGCTACACAAAAAAAATTAAAGTTTATTGTGCGAATTTTAGTGATGCTTTTTTGTTTAACAGCCATGGTTATCGGCGGTTCTCGTTTGGTGTATATAACCTACGTGCTAGATCAAAAATCTGCGGCATTACAATTACCCCTAGCCGTAGTTTATATGGTTATTCCTATTAGTGGCATACTAATCATTTATTATAAAATTTCAGATCTCTTAAAAAAAGACTAGCCTTATGGATTATATACCAATACTTGTTTTAGTACTCAGTTTTATATGTCTTTTAGCGATAGGAACTCCCGTAGCTTGGAGTATTGCTATTTCGGCAATGTTAACCTTGTTAGTGAGCATCCCGATGATTCCTGCTTTTACAACCGTCTCGCAACGCATGGGAACAGGTTTAGACAGTTTTGCGCTACTTGCCATACCCTTATTTATTCTTTCGGGTGAATTAATGAATAAAGGCGGAATAGCCCACCGACTTATTGCCTTCGCTAAAACTTTAGTGGGAGCTTTACCAGGAGGTTTGGCCTTGATTAATATTATATCAGCCATGCTAATGGGTGCCATTGCAGGTTCAGCAATGGCGGCAGCCTCTGCTATGGGGAGCATTTTAGGTCCAGAAATGGAAAAAGAAGGTTATTCAAGAGAATTTGGAGCGGCGGTAAATATTACTGCGGCAACTACTGGGTTAGTAATTCCGCCTAGCAATGTGCTTATTGTCTATTCTTTGGCTAGTGGTGGCGCTTCAATTGCAGCATTATTTTTAGCGGGCTATATTCCTGGTTTGTTAACAGGCTTATTTTTAATGATCGTAGCTTCGTTTTGGGCAAAGAAAAAAGGCTATAAAGTCGGAGAACGAAGCAGTTTAAAGCAAATTTTTAAGGCTTTTATTGACGCTTTACCTAGTCTATTTATGCTAGTAGTAGTTATAGGAGGAATTGTAACTGGTATTTTTACAGCAACAGAAGCATCCGCTATTGCGGTATTGTACAGTTTAATTTTAGGATTTATTTATAAAGAAATAAACTTCCCTAAAATTCCACAAATACTATTAGATTCTTCTGCAACTACTGCGGTGGTGATGTTATTAATTGGCGCTTCTATGAGCATGTCTTGGGCTTTGAGTTACGAAAATATTCCACAAGAAATTAGTACGGGACTTTTGGCTTTAAGCGATAACCCTGTCATCATCTTATTAATCATAAACTTATTATTACTGTTCGTAGGTATTTTTATGGATATGACACCTGCCGTACTTATTTTTACCCCAATATTTTTACCGGTAATTACCAAGCTTGGTTTAGACCCTGTGCATTTTGGGATTATTATGGTGTTGAACCTTTGTATTGGTTTATGTACACCACCCGTTGGCTCGGTGCTTTTTGTTGGGGTCGGAATCGCCAAAACAAGTATAGAAAAGGTAATAAAACCATTATTACCCTTATTTTTAGCAATGATTTTAGCATTGTTTTTGGTTACTTATTTCCCAGAATTGAGCCTTTGGTTGCCTAGACAATTTGGGTATTAATTCAAAGAATTTAGAATTAGAACCAACTTTGTCAAAGTTTATAACTTTGACAAAGTTTTTTGTTTTTAAAAATCATCAACTCCGAATTTTCGGGGATGTACCAAAACAGAAAGATTAAGTCTAGCCTCTTGACTTTTTTAACGTAGCGGTCTAGAGTCTTATGCCAAGTAAGCTTTGTCCCCTGATGTTTTATTTCTAAAAACTACAATCCAAAATAGTTTTTAGCATTATGATAGCTTATGTCTGAAACTATTTTACCTAACCATTGTTCATCAGCAGGAAGCTCACCATTTGCCACATCTTTACCAATAAGATTGCATAAAATACGTCTGAAATATTCATGGCGGGGGAACGACAAAAAGCTTCTAGAATCAGTCAACATTCCAACAAAACAACTTAATAAACCAATATTGGATAAGGTATTTATTTGTTTTTCCATTCCATCTTTTTGGTCTAAAAACCACCAGCCTGAACCGTATTGCACTTTACCTTTCACAGAGCCATCATTAAAGTTGCCTATCATGGCAGCAAAAACTTCGTTATCTGCCGGGTTTAAATTGTAAAGTATTGTTTTTGTTAATTGGTTTGAAGCATCCAGTGCATTTAAAAAACCACTTAGCGCTTTTGCCTGTGAAAAATCTCCGATAGAATCAAATCCTGTATCTGGACCCAAAGTGCTTAACAATCGTTTGTTGTTATTGCGAATAGCGCCTAAATGAAATTGCTGCGTCCATCCTTTCTTATGGTAGGCTTTTGATAAAAATAATAATGTGTTCATCTTAAAAAAAGCTATTTCTGTATCGCTTAGTTTTTTTTCAGCTAATACTTTAGAGAATAAACTTTCACAAGAGTAATCAGTTTCGTTAAAGGTATATAGCTGCTCTAAGCCATGGTCTGATAATCGACCTCCACATGCGTGAAAATAATCTATTCTGTTTTCTAAAGCTTGTAATAAATCATCGTACGTATTGATGTCAGATTGACAAACTTCTGCTAATTTTTTTAAGTAAGATTTATAGGATGTAGCGTCTTCAACAGCAAAGGCTTTATCGGGTCTAAAAGTTGGCAGTACCTTAGGATGTATCTTCTGTTCGTAAATACTTTTGTGGTGTTCTAAACTATCAGTAGGATCATCTGTCGTACACAAGTACTCTACTTTTTGTTGCTGTAACAAGCCTATAGTATGGTATTTTGGTGCTTGTAGTTTTTCAGAGATTTGGTCGTAAATAGCCTCTGCATTTTTAGGACTTAGCAGTTCGGTAATGCCAAAATAGCGTTGTAATTCTAGGTGTGTCCAATGATACAAGGGGTTTCGAACGGTAAAAGGAACGGTTTCAGCCCATTTCAAAAACTTTTCTTTATCTGTGGCTTTTCCTGTAATGTAATGTTCATTAATACCTAAAGTTCGCATCGCACGCCATTTATAGTGGTCGCCTGTTAACCAAGCTTGACCTATGTTTTCAAAAATGCGGTTTTGGGCAATATCGTTTGGTGGTAAATGATTATGGTAATCAATTATGGGTAAATCCTTGGCGTAATTATGATATAATTTTTTTGCGAATTTAGTTTGTAATAAAAAATCGTCGTTTATAAAAGTCTTCATAGAATTTTGGTATGAATTGGGGTATTGAAATTATAGGTATGATTTGAAAATAATACCTTTCAAAGATAAAAATTATCAACTAAAATATTGCTCAAAATAAACTTTTAAAACCATGAAAAAAGCTATTTATAAGTCGTTTTGATCGACTAACAAATAGCTTTTGTATTGTATGCTTTAAACTTTATCAAGATTTCTTTTGCCACATTTTACTAAATATTAAAAATAGCGCTCCGCAAAGTAACCAAGCTGGTAATGTTACAAAAGACAAGAAAACATCAAATTGTAAGGATATAAAATAGAAAATTCCAAAACTAATGGCCCACGCCCAAAATACAGCTCCATTAAAGCTGATATTAGCTTTTCCTGCATAATTTTTAATGATACCAGCCTTTTTATGAAAGAAATGTTCAAAAACAATAATGGCACCAAAGGGCGCTAAAATAAATCCATATAAAGCAACAAAACCTAGTAATTTCATCGCAAATGCTGGGAATAAACCTGCTATTGTAGCTATAGTTCCAGCAATAATAGTTACCCAAAAAGTAGATACTTTCGGAATAATTGCTTGGAAAGCTAAACCTGCTCTATAAATGGTTGGGTTAGCTGTGGTCCACCCTGCTAAAACTACTGCAATAATTCCAAAAACACCAATAGCATTATGCGCTAAAGGCCCTGGAGCTACTGGTGGTGCTTCGCCATTATTTAGGAATGCCAATGCCTCAGGAGACTTCAAATAGACTGCGTACAATAAAGCGGCAGCAATCCAAGCCATATAATGACCAACATACATTCCCGCAGCGGTTGTCCAACCTGAACTTGCTTTTTTTGCAAAGCGAAATACAGATAAATCAGACATACCTACGTGCATGGCCGCATTTGCAAACCAAGACCAGATAACTACATGCCAAAATGTATATTTTAACTGACCAGGGAACGGTTCAGAACCTTCACCCCAGATATTCCAAAAATCTGAAAAATTCTTTACCCCTAATTGGTTTAGAGCAACAATTCCACAAGCTAAAAATGCGACTACAATTATAGGCGACATCCAATTGGCCGCTTTTGATACGGTATCATATCCTTTAGAAGCAATTAAAGAAATAACAGCTCCAATGGCTATAACAATAATAACCCAAGTAGCGCCATTTGGCATGGTGTCTGTTAGTTTTGGCATTTCCATATCAAAAGGAATCCCCACAGCAGTGGCAGAAACGGTAATCATAGAACCAGCTAAAAAGCAAAAAAGAATTCCGTTTGCTAAATTGTAACCAGTTACTAGTTTTTTACCACAAATTTTTTCTAACTGAAAATAAAGTGTAAGCCTGTTTTTTACAGCAATCTCTGCTGTTAAAAAACGCCAACTCAAAACTGCTAGAAGATTTCCAATAATTAAACCTACAATAAGATCAAAAGCACTAACGCCAGCAGTTAAAAACAAGGGTCCGATCATGAACTCTGTTCCAGCAGCGTGCTCCCCTGCATACATCCCTAAAAAACTTTTCCAGCTTTTTAGTTTCGATTGCGGAATTGGTTCTCTTTCAAACTCACCTCCTACAATTTCTTCAATTTGATCAGATTCTGTGCTTATTTGGCTCATATATTTGGTTTTTTTAGTTGATTTTTAAATATGAATTATCAGTTTTGATGTGCCACTTAATGCCTTAAAATTTTTAGAGTTTACATTTTTTAAAGCGTGTAAGTTCAAAAAAAACTACATCTCTTTAGATTTTTAAGTCTTACGTCAACGCGTCTTTTGTCTTTTTTCTAAAGTCTTAGGTCTTATTTTATCAAATGTTTAGACAAATCTTCTACTTTTTCACAACATAATTGATCCATAACTTGTTTAAATTGTGTTTTTAACATGCCTATTGTATGGTCGCCACCTTTATTACCTAAGGCGCCACATCCGTAAAGAAAAGATCTTCCCATAAATGTAAATTTAGCACCGCTAGCCATAGCTCTGGCAATATCTGGACCTGAGCGCAATCCACTATCCATCATCACTTCAATCTGGTCGCCATATTTTTCGGCTATACTTTGTAATGAATTTATAGTAGATTCTGCGGCATCTAATTGTCTGCCACCGTGGTTTGATACGATGATTCCGTCAAAACCTAAACGAATCGCATCTTGGGCATCTTGTTCAGAAGCCACACCTTTAAGCACTAATTTCCCTTTCCATTTGTCGCGAATAGGTTTTATACGTTCTTCATTTAATCTACCGGAAAAGGTTTTATCCATAAACTGACCTAATTGTTTTAGGTTTAAGCCTTCGGGAGTATAAGGTTTTAAGGTTTCAAATGTAGGTTGTCCATATTTTAAAGTATTAAAAGCCCATGTTGGTTTTCCTAGAATTTGTAAAATATTGGTAACCGACATTTTTGGTGGCAAAGCGAGTCCGTTTCTAAAATCTCTTGGTCTGTAACCAAAAGTAGGTACATCACAAAGTAATACTAAAACCGGGCAACCTGCGGCTTCAGCTCTATTGATAATATCATCACGTAGTGCATCTTCGGCAGGGTTGTATAATTGAAACCATGCATTGCCTTCGGTAAGTTCACTTGCTTTTTCAATATCCATCGTAGTTACTGTGCTCAGTATAAACGGAATATTGTGCTGGTGTGCTGCTTTCGCTAAAATCTGCGGAGCGTTAGGCCACATTAAACCTTGTAAACCAACAGGAGCAATACCAAAGGGAGCGTCAAACTCCATCCCAAGAACCTTGGTTTTTATAGAACTAATACCTTCGTTTCTTAAGTATCTGGGTTGTAATTGAACTTTTTGAATGTCAGATGTATTTCTTTTAAGACTTACATCTTCATTACAGCCGCCATCTAAATATTCGAATGCAAATCTAGGCATACGTTTCATGGCTTTGTTTCTTAAATCGTCCATTGACGGGTAATCGGTATTGAAATTTTGAGCCATGCTTTTTTATTTTAAGATAAACGGAATATGTTTTTTTAAAGAGTAATTCTTTTTTAAAAATTTGGAGTTTAATTGTGTGTCTGAAATTGCAATAGCTGCGCCCATTGCTGAACCTAAAGAAGAATCGGTAGTTCTAAGCACCATATTACGGAGATAATGTGATACTAATTTAATATATACGTCATTATCGCTAAAACCACCATCTATAAATAATTTTTCGATGGTATCATTGCCCGTCGCAATTTTGATACTTTCTACCTGCAATAAAACTAATTCTATCATTAAATGATGATACGCATGATCAAAAGTATCATAGGTAATATCAGTTTTTGTAGGCATATTTTTATCAAGAATTCCTTTCCATTTAAAACTATGATTAAAGTCTTTTATGATATCAAAGAAAGTGTCATAATTAAACATAACGGATTTGTGATAGTCTTTATCCACACCAAATTTTTCTGATAATTCTTTTACTTGTAAGCTATATTCATTTCCTAAAAATAAACGACTCGATTTTACGGGTTTACCGTTAATTCGCATATAGTTAATACAATTTTTTTGAATATCTTCTTCAGATAATAATTGCTCCGTAAATGGGTTTAAGGCAATGCTCCAAGTGCCTGTAGAAACTAAAATAAATTTTTCTTTAACACTACGAACGTAAGGTAATAATGCAGCAGAACTATCGTGAATACCCACACCAATTTTGATGCGTTTACCGTTGTAATTCATGTTTATACTCGTTTCTGTAGAAACAATAGGAGGTAATTTGGTATTGATACCTTCTTGATACACCCAATCATGATAATCTTTTTTACTATAATCCCATAAACCAGTGTGGCAACCAATACTAGTATATTCACTTAACGGAATGCCTGTAAAAACGTAACTAATGTATTGTGGAAGATGTAAAGAATATTTTATCTTTTTATATATTTCTGGTTTGCTGTGTTTTAACCAATACAACTGCATTCCAGAATTTAACATCCCAGAATTCGATGATCCCGTAGTGGTAGAAAATGCTATTTCTGGGCCATAAGTATCATAAAACTTTGTTATTAGAGTTTCGTCTAGAGGTTTTGTGTAGTTATATAACGGTGTTAAAACCTCGCCATTTTCATCTAAATGAACAAAACTAGCACCATAGGTAGAAAAATTAATAGCAGTAATGGTATACTTTTCTGCGTGAAGAATACGATCAAAAACTTCTTTTAACCAAACCTGTAGTGAGTGTATATCTTCTGTAGGATAGCCATCTTCATCTTCAATTAAATCAAAACGTGTGTACTCTCTGTATATTTCTTGAAAATCTTCATCAAATAGAAAAAACTTTTTATTTGTTTTTCCGATATCAAATACAGCTGTAACCTTCTTCATGAATTTCTTTTATAAACCTGATGCTACTGAATTTACGCCTCTTTCTCCTATCAATTTTTTACGAATTTCTAAAGCTCTATACGCTTCAATAGGGTTTAAGGCACCACCATTTTGCACTCTTGCCTTTGCTAATAAAGGCCTAATATCTGTTCTATAAGCGTCTTGAAGTATTTCTTGACATTTTACCACATCGTGATTATTCTGAGCATCATTTAAGGCTTTTTGATCTATTAATAATGCTTTTGCATAGGCTTCTTGAATCGCTTCTAAAGACTGAATAATATCTTCTAAGGGATCTTTAATATTATGACTCGCATCAATCATCCAAGCTGGATAAGGGTTTTGCGGATTATTTTCCATACCGTATACTAAGGCATTGAAAATTAAGAATAATGCATACGGTTTAATGCTCCCTACGGTAACATCATCATCGCCATATTTACTGTCATTAAAATGAAAACCACCTAATTTACCTTTTAACATTAAGGTAGAAACTATTTGCTCAATATTTGTATTCGGTAAGTGATGTCCTAAATCAACCAGCGTAAAGGCTTTATCACCACACTCGTTAGCTAGCATAAAAGAAGTACCCCAATCTTGAATAACGGTACTATAAAAATTAGGCTCGTAAGGTTTGTACTCGATAAACAACTTCCAATCGTCAGGTAAACCTTTATAAATCTCTTTTAAACTGTCTTGGGTATGATTTAATACCGTTTGAAAATTACTTTGTCCTGGAAAATTAGAACCATCAGCCAACCAAACGGTTAAACTCTTTGAACCTAGTTTATTACCAATATTAATAACATCTAAATTATGTGCAATAGCTTGGTCACGAGATGCTTTGTTAGTATTGCTCAAAGAGCCGTATTTATAACTTGCTGCTGCATTTTTCTGATCTTGAAACGTGTTTGAATTTACGGCATCAAACAAAATATGATGCGATGCAGCAACTTCTTTTATTGCCTTATAATCGCTAGGTACATCCCATGGAATGTGTAATGATATAGCACCTGCTGTTTGCGTAAGCGAATGGATTAAACCTACATCATCAATTTTTTGTTCTAAGTTCGATGGTTCACCTTGAAATCCAAAACGACCAAATCGTGTTCCACCAGCACCTAATGCCCAACTTGGGATAGCTACCTGAAAATCAGCTAATTTTTGAACTAACTGATGAACATTAACTCCTTTTTTAGTTAAATTTTGAGCAAGAAAATCAAAATCTGCCGTATGCTGATCCAGTTGTTTTTTATTTACGTCGTGTAGTTGTGTTTTATCTAAGCGCATTTAATTTTAAGATCTAAATGAATGGATATATTTTAAGCAACTTTGTCAAAGTGTAGCGCTTTGACAAAGTTCAATTGTATTTTTAAAAGCCTTATAATCTAATAATTTAGGCCTTAAAAGGTTAGTCTTTAGCGTACAAAAGCGTTCGCCATTCCGCCATCTACGTTAATGATATTACCGGTAGATTTATCGAGTATGGCAACAAAAGAAAATACGCCGTTTGCAATATCATCTGGAGTGATAATTTCGTTCAGTAAGTTTCTTTTGGCATAAAAAGCAGGTAATTCTTCTACGGTGATACCGTTAGCTTTAGCTCTACCTTCTGCCCAAGCACCTTCCCAAATTTTACTACCCACAATAACACCATCAGGGTTTACTGTATTTACTCTTATTTTATCTTTAGCTAATTCAGCTGCTAATAAACGCACCATATGTTGTTGCGCTGCTTTAGCAGTTCCGTAAGCAACATTATTAGGGCCAGCTACCAATCCGTTTTTACTGGCAATAGAAATAAAGTTACCTCCAAGGCCTTGCTGACGCATAATGGCAGCTGATTGTTTTGCCAAATCAAACTGACCTTTTACTAAAATATTCTGTAAAATATTCCAGTCTTTATCGGTTGTTTCTTCTAAAGGTTTTGATATTGCTAAACCTGCGCTATGTACAACAATATCTACACCACCAAATTCTACACAAGCCTTTTTGTAAGCCGATTCAATAGATGAGGTACTGGTAACATCGCAGATAGCATAAGTCGATACATCTCTTTTGTACGTGGCATGCGCTTCAATTAAACTCTCTTCGTTAATATCCGTTAAAACCACATTAGCACCTTCTGCTGCCAATTTATCGGCAATAGCTTTACCAATGCCACCACCAGCTCCAGTAACAAAAGCTACTTTACGAGATAAAGGTTGTTCTTTTGGCATACGAGATAATTTGGCTTCTTCTAATAACCAATATTCAATATCAAAAGCTTCTTGTCTTGGTAATGAAGTATAGGCTGTAATGGCCTCTGCACCGCGCATTACGTTGATAGCATTAATATAAAATTCGTTCGCTACACGTGTAGTTTGTTTGTTTTTTGCAAAACTAAACATACCAACCCCTGGATAAATAATAATTACTGGGTTAGCATCTCGCATAGCAGGGCTATTGGCTTTTTTGCAAGTAGTGTAATACGTTGCATATTCTTGCCTGTAGGCCTCAAATGCAGGTTTTAGTTTATTTAAAATAGCATCAGAATCTGATAAATCTTCATTTTTATCTAAGGTCAAAACTAAAGGTTGAATTTTAGTTCTTAAGAAATGGTCAGGACAAGAAGTTCCCATAGGAGCCAATCGTTCTAAATCATTACTATTAATATATTCCATTACTACGTCGGTATCAGAAAAATGACCAATCATAGTACTTTCAGATGAGCATAAACCTCTTAATAAAGGCATAATTTGTGCGGCTTTATCTAAACGATCTGCAGCAGGTAAGCTTTGGATTTTTTGACCACCAAAAACGCTACCATTTTCCTTTATTTTTTTCTCGATGTAAGCAGATGCCATTTCAATGACTTCCAAGCTGTTCATATATGATTCGTATGACGTATCGCCCCAAGTAAACAATCCGTGACTGCCTAAAACGATACCACGAATACCAGGGTTGTCAGCTAAACATTTTTCTAACTGTAAACCCAAATCAAAACCAGGGCGTTGCCAAGGCACCCATCCCATAGTGTCTCCCCAAATTTCTTTGGTAACTTTTTCGCTGTCTTTTGCTGCGGCAACCGCTATTAAAGCATCAGGGTGTAAATGATCTATATGTTTAAAAGGTAAAAGTCCGTGTAAAGGAGTATCAATAGATGGGGCCTTACTGTCTAAGTCGTAAATACAATGGTCAAATAAACCAACCATTCTATCTTCATCTTTTAAACCACCATACACATTTTTTAAATTTCTAAGTCGTTCAGTGTAAAGACCTGCAATGCCTGATTTAGTTAAGGTACCAATATCTCCGCCAGAACCTTTAATCCACATTACCTCTACTTCTTCATTGGTTAATGGATCTTTTTCTATGGTTTTACAACTTGTATTACCACCGCCGTAATTGGTTATTCGCAAATCGGCTCCGAGAATATTAGAACGATATAAAAACAAAGCGACTTGATCATCACCTAAACTATCTGCAATTTTATCATCCCAGAGGTAATCTACGTAGTTAAACTTTTTCACAGGATTATTCATATTTTATTAATCTTAAATTATTGTTGACGCTAAATTATTATAGTATTCTCAGGTTTCTATCCTGTACTGTGCCGTAAAGCTTAAAATTAGTTAAAATCTTTTTTAGTTCTGTAATGTTAAGATTTTAAAATAACTTTGATTATAAAGAAGATACTAGTTTTATGGAAAGCTTTTACTCGTCTAAAAACTTGTATATATTTTTAAAAAAAAGAGAATTGAAAGTTTCCTAATGATTTTCTCTTACTTTAGTATTTTACTAATTCTTTTAATACCAAATGATTAACAAACGCTTACTCGTAAAAAATCTGCTTGCACATAACGATGAGAACAGTTTTTATGACAAAAAACGTTTTGTTGATATCGGTCAAAGAGAAGGTAAAGCTAAATTTTTAAAACATGTTTGTGCTTTAGCGAATAGCAACCCGTTTAATAATTCGTTTATCGTAATTGGTGTTGATGATGAAGATAATAAAATTGTTGGGGTCGATTTTTTTGATGATAGTAAAATACAAAACTTGGTTAATGCGTACCTTGATAATCCGCCATTAATTGCCTATGAAAATATTCCTTTTCCGCATTTGCCCGAAGGTAAAGTAGTTGGTTTGGTGACCATAAAATCAAACGGAAAAGTTTGTTCGCTTAGAAAAAATATCTGGAAATATTATGGAGGTGCTGTCTTTTTTAGAGAAGGTAGTATTAGTTTACCCAAGGCTTATGGAGTAGAATTAAAAGATATTAATTCAGAAGAAGTGGCTACCCTTGAACTGCATGCACGGAATAACATAGAATTAACCTTAGATGGTGTTATCGATTTTATCAATAACAGGCACAAAGATTTAACTAGTGATTATAAGGTTTTTAAAGAGCAATTTGTAGTCTGTTGGGCAGGCAATAAAAATAAAGTTGGTAATGAAACCTACTATTCTCGGGTAGATATTGAACTGATTAATGAGCAAGTAAAATTATTTTATTCTGCCTTAGACGAAATAAAAATTAGTTTTAATGACGATTCTTTTAGCATTATAGAATACGTAAAATTAGGACTTGCCGGGCAAAAAGAATATTATCCTTTAGAAAAAGTAGTTATAACTTTTGAAGCTAATGGCACCTATCAAATACAAAGCGAATTATTATTTGAACCTCCTCAGTATGATAAAAAAGTACTCCATCACATTTACAATGCAAATAAAGCGGTATTGAAAAAATTAGAAATAAATTCAACCTTAACCGCTTCGGAAGTAATAGATCTCGCAAATTTGCCAGCTACCTCTCTCATTTGTTATTTAAACGGATTTGAAGACGCAAAAGAGTACTTAGAAAATGCAAGACTTTTACTAAAAGGCTACAATTCTAAAGTGTACCAATCTTTAAAAGATGCCTTACGGATTTTAAGAAAAGTGAGGTATAGTTGATGAAAAATATTTACAAATATAACCCTATATTAATTGACCTATCGTTGGCAACGATTCAATTGCCCCATAATTAGTGGTGGTAATTGCACCTGCTTTATTGGCCATAATCACCATGTTTTCTAGGATGACCCATTCCTTGAAAATAATATCAATATTGGGTAATTTTGATATTTGATACAGTAAACATCCTATAAAAGCATCGCCAGCACCAGTAGTGTCTAAAGGAGAAACTTTTAAACTAGGTATAATTTTTTTGGTGCTTTCAGTACTTAGTAAAGTGCCTTTACTGCCAAGTGTCACCGCTATTATTTTTGTTCCTAATTGGTGTAAAACATTGCAGGCTTCTTCTAAATTTTCTTTTCCTGAAATTAATTGCGCTTCTTCAGAGCTAAATTTGCACAAATGCGATTCTTTAACAAAGGGCATGCATTTTTCAACAAATATAACTTCATTATTTTTCCAGAGGTCAGCTCTATAATTAGGATCAAAACTTATAAAACTATTTGTTTTTAGGGCATCGCTGAAATAGCGCGAATAGGTTTCTTCTAAGTCACCTCCTAAAAACGA
>JANQTG010000072.1:32558-54136 GCA_030731855.1 Cellulophaga sp.
GGGCATCGCTGAAATAGCGCGAATAGGTTTCTTCTAAGTCACCTCCTAAAAACGATGTTGCTGCTCCAAAATGCAGCATATTATTTTCAAAGTTTTCTTTTAGCGTAACATCATATTTTAACTCTCGGTCTGCACCTCTATTAAAAACAAAATCGCGTTCGCCGTCTTTTGCTAACGAAACAAAGGCAAGTGTGGTAAACTTTTTTGAATACTGTAAAAGAGAAGTATCTACTTTTAACTTGTCAAGAATAGATTTTAAAAATTTTCCGAATTGGTCTTCTCCAACACAACCTATAAAAGAGCTTTTTCCACCTAAAAGAGCAATAGCACAAGCAACATTTGCCGGAGCACCGCCTGCTTTTTTTATAAATTCTATAGTCTCAGACAAGTTGCCACCTTGGTTTTTACCCACAAAATCTATTAAAAGTTCACCGATACAAAATACCTTTTTCATATTAATTAAATCGTTAAGGTATAAAGTAAAGAGAAATTTTCGATAATAGCTAATAAGGTTTATGAACTCTAAAAAATTGTTTTTAGAATCAAAAAATATCAATCTTTTAAGGGCTATCAATTTCGGATTAAAAAAAATGAAGTATGCTCAAATTTTAAAAAATAATCAAATGTATTTTGCTTGTTCTAAAAAAACCCTATCTTATTTGAAATTTTAAAAAACATAAACCGAAAATGGGACTATTTGATGAAATAAAAAAGAAGTTAAGTAACGAATTTATCGATATAATAGAGTCGCTGCAGACTACTAACGATACCATTGTGCACCGTTTTGAAAGATATCAAAATGAAATAAAAAACAATGCAAAACTTATTGTTCGCGAGGGTCAAGTAGCTGTTTTTATTAACGAAGGGCAATTAGCCGATGTTTTTATACCAGGAACATATACGCTGAATACTCAAAATTTACCACTATTAACTACTTTGAAAGGTTGGAAATATGGTTTTGATAGTCCGTTTAAAGCTGAAGTTTATTTTGTAAGCACTCGTTTATTTACAGATGAAAAATGGGGAACAAAAAATGCCATCATTTTAAATGATGAACGTTTTGGTTTTACTGAAATTAGAGCTTTTGGCACCTATAACTTTAGAATTCAAGATGCGGGTAAATTTGTTATTAATGTTGTTGGTACTGATGGTAATTTTACCAATTATGAAATCAACGAGCATTTAAAGAGCTTAATTGTAACGCGATTTACAGATACCGTTGGAGAAGCTAAATTACCTATAGAATTATACGCTGCAAATACTTCAGAATTATCAGAAGCTTGTCAAGAAGTGATGCAGCCAGAGTTTGGTCGTGTTGGCATTGAATTAGAAAAATTTTATATCGAGAACGTTTCGATGCCCGAAGAACTCAAAAAAGAAATTTTTGAGTACAGCAGGCTTGATAAGTTAGATATGGCTAAGCTTACACAATTTAAAACGGCGAAAGCTATTGAAGAAGCCGCTAAAAATGAAGGAGGTACGGCTGGCGCTGGTATGGGAATGGGAATGGGCTTTGTTTTAGCCCAACAGATGGGCGGCATGATGAATCCACAAATGGGACAAGCGCCACCAATGCAAACTCAAGCTTTTCCGCCACCAATACCAACGCAAACTATGTATCATTACGCAGTAAATGGTGCACAGATAGGACCTGTTACAGTAGATAAATTAAAAGAGTTATTTGCTAACAGAACCATCAACAAAGATTCTCTAATCTGGAAACAAGGCATGGCAACTTGGAGTGCTTTACAAGAAATAGAAGAGTTAAAAGCTTTTTTAGGTGGTAATACACCGCCGCCATTGCCACAATAATGTTTAATTAGAATAAATCATTTAGGCAGAACATCGAACTTTTCAATTTTTTAAATTGTTTGGTGTTTCCTGTTTTTTTAATGTCCGTTTTGGACTATAACATTCGTCTATTCGAAAATGGAAGAAACCTTTTCATCAGAACATAAAAAAGGATGTGCTAATTGTGGTGCAGAGCTAAAGTTTAAACCAGGTTCGCATCAATTAAAATGTGAGTATTGTGGTTACGAAGAATTTATTGAGCAAGCTAAAACTAGTTTTGAAGAGTTAGAATTAGAACATTATTTAAAAGTTGTAGGTGATAATGCGTATACCGAAACTATAGATTTATTGCATTGTAAAAATTGTGGCGCTAATCAGCATGTTGAAGAAAATTATAAATCACTCGCTTGTGTATATTGCAGTGAACCTTTAATTAGAGAAGATATTCAAAAAGAAGGTTGGATTTTACCAGGAGCGCTTGTGCCTTTTCAGATAGATGCTAAAAAAGCAAAACAAATTTTTAAGAATTGGGTAAATAGTCTTTGGTTTGCTCCTGATAATTTAAAAAAGGCAGCTTTAGATGCGGAAGGCTTGCATGGGCTGTATGTGCCATATTGGACTTTTGATACTAACTTATTTGCCAATTATCAAGGCCAAAGAGGCGACTATTATTATGTAACCGAAACCTACAGAACAAAAAACGGAACACAAACTAGGCAAGTGCGCAAAACAAAATGGCGTAATGCCTCAGGATCAGTTGATGGGTTTATTGATGATATATTAATCAATGCATCAGAAAAAAAACGTAGAGATATACCCAGTAAAGTTGCTTTCTGGAACTTGAAAGAAATGGTGGTTTTTAACTCAAAATACTTATCTGGTTTTGTAACTGAAAAATATACTATTTCTTTAAAAGATGGGCATCATCAATCGTTTCAAGAGGCTAAGAATATTGCTTATAATTGGATTAGAAAAGATATTGGTGGTGATACACAACGTATAGATAATACCAATATAAAACTATCCGACGAAACTTTTAAACATATTTTACTCCCTGTTTTTATTAGTGCTTATATTTTTAATGGTAAAAATTATAATTTTTATATCAACGGGCAAACGGGTAGTATAAGTGGAGTTCGACCTTATTCTTTCTGGAAAATCTTCTTTTTAGTACTTTTTATTGTGCTTATTATTGTTGTATTTGCGATTTTTGCTAAATGAAAAGAACATTAGCCATAGGAGATATTCATTCAGGATTAAAAGCTTTAGAACAAGTTTTAAAAAATGCGGAAGTTACTACCGAAGATCACCTTATTTTTTTAGGTGATTATGTAGATGGTTGGAGCGATGCCGTTGAAACCATTAATTTTTTAATCGCATTAAACAAAACACACCAATGTACTTTTATAAGAGGTAACCATGATGAATTGTGTTATTTGTGGCTAAAAGAAGGCAAAGATAATCCGTTATGGTACCAACATGGCGGAGAAGCAACGGTAAAATCTTATGCTAAAGCAAGTGAAGAAACTATTAAATTACATATTGATTTCTACGAAAAACTAGAGAATTATTATTTAGATACACAAAATCGTTTGTTTCTTCACGCAGGATTCACTAACTTAAAAGGGATTGAATATGAATATTTTCCTAAAAATTTTTATTGGGATAGAACTTTGTGGGAATTAGTGCTTTCAATGAATCCAGATTTAAAAGAAAACGATATTTTTTATCCAAAAAGATTAGTACATTATGCTGAGATTTATATAGGCCATACCCCAGTAACACGAATAGGTAAAACGACGCCGCAAAATGCAGCCAATGTTTGGAATGTTGATACTGGAGCCGCATTTAAAGGGCCATTATCTAGTATTAATGTAGTTACAAAAGAAGTTTGGCAAAGCGATCCTGTTCATACCTTTTATCCAAATGAACAAGGAAGAAACTGATTTATGTAAATTTGAGTCAGTTTTATGAAATCTTAAAAGTATTATTACGAAATTTGTAAAAAACAACGATATGTCAGCAAAGAATATTAGAATAGAGGTTATGCGTGCCATTGAAGGTAAAGTTAATGGCTTCATAGACCAGTATCTTATTCCTACTGAAGAAATTTGGCAACCAACAGATTTTTTGCCAGATTCTCAAAGCGATGGATTTCTAGATGCTGTAAAGCAAATACAAGAAGAATCAAAAGAATTAGGCTACGATTTTTGGGTAACCATGGTAGCCGATACGATTACTGAGGAAGCTTTACCAACCTATGAATCTTGGTTGATGGATGTTGAAGGTATAGATCAGCATGGTGAAAATAAAAATGGTTGGTCTAAATGGGTACGCCACTGGACGGCAGAAGAAAACCGTCATGGCGATGTGTTAAACAAATATTTATACCTTTCAGGTCGTGTAAATATGCGCGAAGTAGAAATAACGACACAGCATTTAATTGCTGATGGTTTTGATATTGGTACTGACAGAGATCCTTACAAAAATTTTATCTACACTTCTTTCCAAGAGTTAGCCACAAACATTTCGCATAAACGAGTAGGTCAAATGGCAAAGAAAAAAGGGAATATACTTCTAGGTAAAATGTGTACTATTATTGCTGGTGATGAAATGCGCCATCATTTAGCCTATAGAGAATTTGTAAAATCTATTTTTGAACATGATCCGAGTCAGATGATGTTGGCTTTTGCTGATATGATGAAGAAAAAAATTGTAATGCCTGCCCATTTCTTAAGAGAATCAGGAGAAAGTATAGGAACCGCTTTTGAGAATTTTTCAAATTGTGCACAACGTTTAGGGGTTTATACCGCTTTAGATTATATTGATATTTTGAAAAAGCTAAATGCATATTGGGAATTAGATAATATCAGAGCCTTAAGTGATGATGCAGAGCGCGCTAGAGATTATTTAATGAAATTACCAGATCGTTTAGAGCGAATTGCTACCAGAATGAAATTCCCTGATGATCAATACCAATTCAAATGGGTTGAAGCCAATGGTAGATTTTAATCATTTGTCATATTTCAAATATGTATAATGTATAAAAAAAGACCAGCAAATTGCTGGTCTTTTTAGTGAAAATCTATTTTCTATTTTAATTTTATAATTTACCACCCTTGTGCTCATCTTGCCATTTTAGAAGCTCAGCCCATTTTCCTTCATAACACATTTTTGCTTGCATTGGCCATGAAGCTGGGTCATGTATTTTATATCGCGTTCCTCCTGAGTCAAGTATTTTTTGACAATCGGCTACGCTTGTGTCTGATAATTTTTGCCATGTTTTGATGCCAGCATCTTTAAACATACCTTCAATTTTTGGACCGATACCTTCCACAACTTTTAAATCGTCTTGTTTTATATTTTTACCAAAAACGGCTTTTGCTGCTCCAGCATTAAAAGCAATAGTAGAGACGGCTGCAGCTACAGGAGCAGTAAATGAAGCCACAGGGGCTTTTGGAGCTGGGGCAGATAATTTTCTTTTACAATCTGCTAAATCTGATTCTAATCTAGTGTTTTTTTCATGACATAATTTCAATTCATCACTATTGTCAATAGTTTCATTACTAGACTTACCCCAATAGTAGCCTAGTATTCCTGAGATGATTCCTACTAAAGCTGGGATAATCCAGCACCAGATATTTAAATTTTCAAAGTTCATTTTCTTGTATATTAATTGATTAGTTGATTTTTTTAATTTAAAGTTACTTCTGTTCTTCTGTTTTTACTGCGCCCTTCTTCGGTCTCATTGGTGGCTATTGGCGCATCAGGCCCTTTTGAGGAGCTAGAAATTTTTGAAGCTGATATGCCATTATTTATTAAATAAGTTTTTACAAAATCAGCTCTTTCTTGTCCTAAATTCGTATTTAAAGCTCTACTTCCTTTGTTGTCTGTATGTCCAATTACACTCGAAGATGCAGTGTCAATTTTATCAAGATATCTAGATATATCGGCTACTTTTTGTTTTTGTTCTGCAGATAAATTTATAGCTGCTTCACCAGTTTCAAAATAGATGATTAAAGGATCTGCCTTAATTTTCTCGTAAAGTGCTTTAAGTTCATTGTCTAAATCTTCGGTTTCGCCTGAAATAGAATAGGCTATAGGACCTAAAAATACATTTTCCGTGTTTTGAACCATCTCGTCCATTAATTTACCAGAAGTATTTAATGAAGACGAAGAAATCCCCTTTTCTACTAAATAATTTTTAACGGCATTGGCTCTTGCCAATCCTAAATTAGGAAAAACGGAGTTATTCTCTTCACTAGCTTTATAATATCCAGTAATATTAAAAACTTTACCAATATTATTGGCTAAAAAATCTTTAAGACCAACTATCCCAGTATCTACCTTAGCAGATAGTGGCAATAAAATAGTAGATGATGACGCATTAAAATTAAAGTTGTCATTCACGTCATAAGAAAAATCTCCATCACTAAAAGAAAATGGATACGAAGTTGCTTCTGGAATTACTGGTGTAATTGCTTTTTCGACGACAACTTCTTCTGTGCCACATGTACTACAACATGTGAAATAAAAGTAAGTGCCCAATAGGATAGTAATTAAAATACCTATTGGATAGATTAAATTTTTTGTCATTGTTAACGGTTGTTTAATGTTTAGGTGACCAAAGTATTAAAAAATTTGTTAAAATATTAATATTTTGAGTATTAAATCTTCATTATCAGTAAGATGCTATTTTCAATGTTGTATTTATAGGATGTATAATAAGTTGAGCTCAAGTGCAGTTTACACACTTTTTCTTACAAGCTATAAAATAGAATTTGTGTAGATGATTTTTTATAAAGAACTTCAATATAAGAAAATACAAAAACCTTTTTCTACCAACAACGTTTCGGTATTGAAAAAGGATTTGAAAAGTATTTATTTTGGATTAGTTAAAAACCACGCAGAGACTAACTTTTATAGTACTACGTGGTTTAAACTGTACTAAACTATAAATTAAATTTAATACCTTGCGCTAAAGGCAGTTCTGTGGTATAATTTATGGTGTTTGTTTGTCTTCTCATATAAATTTTCCAAGCATCAGAGCCAGATTCTCTACCGCCACCTGTTTCTTTTTCTCCACCAAAAGCACCACCAATTTCAGCACCTGAAGTGCCAATATTTACATTTGCAATACCGCAATCACTTCCATTGGTAGAAAGAAAAAGTTCGGCTTCTCTTAAATTATTTGTCATAATGGCCGATGATAAGCCTTGTGCGACACCATTTTGTAGTTTAATAGCATCAGCAACTTCACCCGAATATTTTAAAAGATACAAAACAGGAGCAAAAGTTTCATGTTGCACAATAGCAAATGAATTCTCAGCTTCTGCAATGGCTGGTTTTACATAACAACCACTTTCAAAACCTTTTCCTGATAAAACGCCACCTTCAACAATAAGTTTACCGCCTTCTATGACCACCGATGCTAAAGCTTTTTCATAATTTGAAACGGCATCTTTATCAATTATTGGACCTACATGATTTTTTTCATCTAAAGGATTTCCAATACTTAATTGCCCGTAAGCCGAAACTAATGCATCTTTTACTTGGTCATAAATACTGTCGTGTATTATTAAACGTCGTGTTGAGGTACAGCGTTGACCTGCAGTACCAACAGCGCCAAAAACAGCACCAATTACTGTCATTTTAATATCAGCATCTGGTGTAACAATAATCGCATTATTGCCGCCTAATTCTAAAAGTGTTTTCCCTAAACGACCCGCAACAGTTTGTGCTACAATTTTACCCATTCTAGTAGAGCCTGTCGCTGAAATTAAGGGAATTCTTGTGTCTTTAGTGATCATTTCTCCAACGGTATAATCACCATTGATTAAACAAGAAATACCTTCTGGTAAGTTGTTTGCTTTAAAAACTTCGGCAGCTATATTTTGACAAGCGATACCACATAATGGTGTTTTTTCTGAAGGTTTCCAAATACAAACATCACCACAAATCCAAGCTAAAGCAGTATTCCAAGCCCAAACAGCTACCGGAAAATTAAAGGCAGATATAATACCAACAACACCTAAAGGATGGTATTGCTCGTACATTCTATGTCCTGGGCGTTCAGAATGCATCGTTAATCCATGTAATTGGCGTGATAACCCAACCGCAAAATCACAGATATCAATCATTTCTTGCACTTCTCCAAGACCTTCTTGGTACGATTTTCCCATTTCGTAAGAGACTAATTTCCCTAAAGGTTCTTTATAGTCTCTTAATTTATCACCAAACTGTCTTACAATTTCGCCACGTAAAGGTGCGGGTTTAGATCGCCATGTTGTAAAAGCTGCTGTGGCTGACGCCATTACTTTGTCATAATCTGCATGTGTGGTACTTTTTACTTTTGCTATTAAGGCACCATCTACAGGAGAAAACGATGAAATTTCAGCTCCTGAACCAAAAGTATCTGATCCTGTTGAGGAACCATGATTTAATTCTTTAACTCCTAAAATTTTAAGAGCTTCATTGATACCGAAATCCGCAGCTATTTTTGACATTTTGTAACGTTTTTGTTCTGTTTTGTTATATTTATTTCAAATTTACGAATTTTAGTTATAAAACTTCAAACTCTGTCCTTAAATTATATCAAATAAAAAATAAGAAAAGGATAGCTAAAATAGCCGGTAAAGCCTGAATAAAAAATATTTTACGTTCCACACTATACGCACCGTAAACTCCAGCGATTACTACACAACTTAGAAAAAAAAGTGCAATATTATTTTTCCATTCTGTATTATGTATAAAAAATGTCCAAATAAGTCCAGCAGCTAAAAACCCATTATATAAACCTTGATTTGCAGCCAATTGTTGGGTGGGTTCAAAGAGATCTTTTGGGAATTTATTAAATACTTTTCTTCCTTTAGTAGTCCAAGCAAACATTTCGAACCACATAAAGTATAGGTGCAGAAATGCTATAATCCCAATGAGTATATTTAATAGTGAGACCATAGCATTAATCTTTAGCAATAAATCGCTCGTCAACGGGCATAACAGTACCACAATTAGTACAGGTGCGTAATTCTTTGGAGCTATAAAAATGTTTAAAATGGCCTAAAAAATCTTTTTCTATATCGTTTAAGGTAAAGTAAGCTTCGTATAGTTTGTGATTACAGTTGTCGCAGAACCAAAGTAAACCATCATCAACATTTAAATGATTTCTTTTTCTTTCGATAACTAAACCTATAGAGTTTTCTCCACGTTCTGGAGAGTGCGGTGTTTTAGCAGGGTGTAAATACATATCGCCAGGGCCAAGCTCCATAGTTTTTTTTTGACCATCTTCTTGAATATGAACTTTTATATGGCCTTCTAGTTGGTAAAAGAGCTCTTCCGTTTCATTGTAATGATAGTCCTTACGGGCATTTGGTCCGGCAACAATCATTACAATATAATCGCCAGATTCAGTATATAAGTTTTTATTACCAACGGGTGGTTTTAATAAATCTCTATGTTCTGAAATCCATTTTGTAAGGTTAAAAGGTGGTGCAATAGCCATATGTCAAAGTTTTCACGAAAGTTAAAAAAAACTCTTGACATAGTAATATGAATGGCGTAGAAGTAGCTATGTTATTGTTTATTTCGGACTTTCTACTTCTTTAAAAAATAACTGTGTGTAGTAGTAATTACCGTCTTTATCTGTTTTAACACTCACTGCGGTATGACTAAAATCTCCTTCTATGGCTTTACGATGATCGGTACTTTTCATCCAATTATCAAAAGCTTGTAAAGCAGTGCTATAGTTTTTAGCCACGTTTTCAGCAACTTCAGAAACATTTATTTCAGAAGCAACTCCAGAAGCTCTTGAAGTAAAATTATCATGATTAATAGTGCCTTTCGCAATCATATAATCTGTGTGAATGTTAGCATATTTATAGGCTACGGCGCTAAAATATAAGCTGTTATAGTTTTTAGTATTCCTGTAGTTATTCACTAAAGTTAACACCTCGTTCTCTATTAAAATTACATTCTCAGAGTCTATTGTAACTGTATCTTCAATCGAGTCTTTACTACAAGAGCCAATTATCAATACAAATAAAACTAAGATTGCCTGTTGCATTCTCATTTTCATAATGTTCTATTTGCAAGCAGGAAAGTAGTAGAAAAGGGGATTTCTAGTGTTCTTAAAGTTCTCGTAAACTTATACTGTAAGAATATAAAAAAAATTAGTGTAAACATCGAACGGTGGTTCTTTTTCGACGAAATACTTCTTTTTTTATGACTTGTAAGCTAAATATTACGAGTTATGTTATATTAAAAAAATAACTCATTTAAAAACAAGTGCAAGTTCGTATAAAGTACTTAACATAATTAGCCTACTCCTAGCCAAATAAAAATCACTGTTTACCGTTAGTTATATAGTATAAAAAACCGCCTATATTTACAAGTATAAATTTTCAACCATGAAATTAAAATACCTTTTTCCAGTAATCATTCTCTTATTAAGTTCTTGTAAAGACAAGGTTAATGATGTAAAAAACCAAGCAGACAACTTAAATAAGTACCAAGAATATATTACGGAAGTTACTCGAGGTATTATTTCTTCTCGGAGTGATGTTCGTGTGGTGCTGAATACGCCAATTGAATCATGGAATAATAATGATGTTTTAGATTCCGATCTTTTTGAGGTTTCTCCTAAAGTTGCAGGCAAAGTAGTTGCTTTAGATAGTAGAACTATAGCCTTTGTTCCTGAAAAAGAATTTAAACAAAATACAGAATATCAGTTTACACTAGCTTTAGGTGATATCATAAAAGAAATTCCGAGCGAACTTGGAACCTTAGATTTTATGGTAAAGACTATAGAACAACAGTTTAATATTTATACCAATGCATTGCAATCGTATTCTAAAGACAAGCAATATTTAGAGGGACAGTTGCGTAGCTCAGACGTACTTTCATTAGAAGTGGCACAACAATTACTTAGTGTTAAACAAAAAGGAAAAGATATTCCTGTAAAATTTGATGCCGCGGTTCAAGAAGGTACTTTATTTCAGTTTAAAATAGATGATATTGAACGTTTTGAGAATGATACCGATTTAGAAATTTCTTGGGATGGTGCAAAGTTTGATATTAATAGTCAAGGAAAAAACACCTTATTAATCCCTGGAAAAAACAACTTCACGATTTTAGATGTTGTGGTTGAAAATACGGAGAAGCCTTTACTGAGGATCAATTTTTCTGATCCATTAAAAAAAGGACAAAACTTTAAAGGTTTGGTTGTTTTAGAAGGTGACAATAATTTAAAATACAGCGTTGAAGGTAATTCTTTAAAAGTATATCCTACTATAGAAATTACAGGAACAGCATTATTAGAGGTTTTTGACGGTATACAGAGTGTAGATGGGTACAAGCTTAAAAACAAATATGAGGAGAGAGTCGCTTTTGAGCAAATTTTACCACAAGTACGGTTACTATCAAACGGGAGTATTTTACCATCTTCAAGCAATTTAAAAATAAATTTTGAAGCGGTAAATCTAAAATATGTTGATGTTTCTGTATTGCGTATTTATCAAAATAATGTGATGCAGTTTTTACAAGATAATAACCTAAATGGTAACTACAATCTAAAACGCGTAGCCAGACCAATTGCTACAAAAAGATTAGAATTACAGAATAATTTATCGGTAAATAATGGCAAGTGGGCCGCACATGCTTTAGATCTAAAATCGCTTATTACTCCAGAAAAAGGGGCGATTTATAGAGTAGAATTTTCTTTTGAACCTTCATATAGTTCTTATAAGTGCGAGTCTACAAATTTTGATACTACAAAAATAGCTAATGAAAATTACGATGAAGAATCAGAAGGTAGTTCTTGGGATGGTATTGAAAATTATTATGATGATGAATATGGCTATTACAATTATGACTGGAACGAACGCGAAAATCCGTGTCACACCGCCTATTATTACGATAAAAAAATTGGTGTAAACATATTAGCGTCCGATTTAGGGGTAACTATAAAGAAAGGATTAAATAAAAGCTATTTTATAGCGGTTAACGATATTGTTAGCACAAACCCTATTGCAGGCGCAAAAGTTACCTTTTATAATTATCAACAACAACCTGTAGGATCTATTACAACAGACGCAAAAGGAACTACCTTTTTCGATGCAGAAAATAACCAAGCTTATTTTGTGGTTGTTGAACATAATGGTGAAAAAACATATCTTAAATTAAACGATGGCAACGTACTTTCCGTAAGTAAGTTCGATGTTTCTGGGGTTGCTTTACAAAAAGGAATTAAAGGCTTTATTTTCGGGGAGCGTGGTGTTTGGAGACCAGGCGATGCCATATTTTTATCATTTATGTTGAATGATAATGCGAATAAATTACCAGCAAATCACCCTGTAAAATTAGAATTGTTAGATCCTTACAATAAAGTGGTGCATCAAGAAATAAAAACAAACGGACTAGATAATTTTTATCATTTTGATTTAAAAACCGATGAAAATGCAATAACAGGAAACTGGTTGGCAAAAATATCTGTCGGTGGCGCATCTTTTACAAAAACCTTAAAAATTGAAACGATTAAGCCAAATCGATTAAAAATTAAGACCGATTTTGGTGCCGAAATTTTAGATGCTTCGAAACCTATTCAAGGTGCTATGGAAGTAAAATGGCTTCATGGTGCTATTGCTAAAAATTTAAAGGCAGATATTACGGCTAAATTTAACCCAACAACAACATCATTTAAATCGTTTCCAGGC
The DNA here is from genome assembly GCA_030731855.1 of Cellulophaga sp. GTDB lineage: Bacteria > Bacteroidota > Bacteroidia > Flavobacteriales > Flavobacteriaceae > Cellulophaga. The sequence goes on from JANQTG010000072.1 coordinate 45,059, forward strand.
TATATTTTCGATGATCCAACACGTAGTTTTTCTACAGAAGATCAAGTAGTGTTTAATGGTAAAGTTAATGAAGAAGGCAAAGCTAATTTTAGTATTAATCCACAGTTAAAAGGCAAAGCTCCTGGTATGCTAAATGCGGCTTTCGTGACTAAAGTGTATGAAAACGGAGGCGATTTTAGTACCGATGTATTTACCAAACCTTATTCTCCTTTTAATACCTATGTGGGTTTAAATGTGCCAAAAGGCGATAAAAATAGAGGTATGTTGTTGACAGATGTGCAACATAAATTTGAAGTCGTTACTGTTGATGAAAACGGAAAGCCGAAAGCATCAAACAATTTAAAAGTATCAATTCTTAAAGTAAGCTGGAGATGGTGGTGGGATACTACTTCCGATAATTTATCATCTTATAGCAGCAGCGAATACAGAGAAAAAGTGTTCGAAGAAACAATAAGCACTAATTCTACAGGAAAAGGTTCCTTTAATTTCGAATTAAAATATCCAGATTGGGGCAGGTATTTAGTACTTGTTGAAGATGCAAATGGAGGTCATGCAACGGGTAGAACGGTGTATATCGATTGGCCAGGTTGGGCAGGAAAATCGCGCAAAAATGATCCTTCGGCAGCCACTATGTTACAATTTTCAACCGATAAAGAAAATTATAATGTTGGTGAAAAAGCTACGGTTACCTTCCCAAGTTCAGAGGGTGGTAGAGCTTTAGTGACGGTAGAAAATGGTAGTGAAGTTATAGAATCCTTGTGGGTAGAAACGACCAAAGGCGAAACAAAATTTCAATTGCCAATTACAGAATTATTTACGCCTAATATCTATATAAACATCGCATTATTACAACCACATGCCTCTACGTTAAACGATGCACCCATCCGTTTGTATGGAGTTGTTGGCGTAGGTGTTGAAAATCCGAATACAAAATTACAGCCAATCATTAATATGCCTGAGGTACTACGTCCTGAAGAAAGTATTACGGTTAAAGTTTCGGAAAAAAACAAAAAAGCAATGACGTATACCATCGCTCTTGTTGATGAAGGTTTGTTAGATTTAACTCGTTTTAAAACCCCAGATGCGTGGAATACATTCTATGCCAAAGAAGCATTAGGTGTAAAAACTTGGGATATTTATGATGATGTTATTGGTGCTTTTGGTGGTAGAATAGATCAAGTGTTTGCTATTGGCGGGGATGATGAATTGGCTGGTGCAAAAAACAAAAAAGCGAATAGATTTGAACCCATGGTGATGCATTTAGGGCCATTTACCTTAAAAGCTGGCGAAACAGATGCCCATAAAATTACAATTCCTAAATATGTAGGTTCTGTACGCACCATGGTAATTGCAGGTAATGCAGAAAAAGAAGCCTACGGTTTGGCGGAGAAAACTACGCCGGTTCGTAAGCCATTAATGATTTTAGCATCCTTACCACGTAAAATTACGCCTGGTGAAAAAGTGACTTTACCCGTCACCGTTTTTGCTATGGAAAATAAGGTTAAGAACGTAACCATAAAAATAAAGCAAGACAAAGCATTTAGAATTTTAGGTGAAGCCACACAGTCATTAACGTTTAGTCAACCAGATGAAAAAATGGTGTATTTTGATTTAGAGGTTGCCGATTTTAAGGGTATTGGAAAAGTAATTGTTGAAGCTTCGGGCGGAGGCGAAACAGCATCTTTTGAAATTCCGATTGATGTGGTGAATCCGAACCCCATGAGCTCTGAAAAACAAGAAATTATTTTAGAAGCCAATGGAAGTCAGACTATCAATTTAGAAACTTTTGGAATCTCAGGAAGCAATTCGGCACAAGTAGAATTTTCGACCTTACCACCCATGAATTTTGATGGTAGAATGAAGTATTTAATTCGCTACCCACATGGTTGTTTAGAGCAAACCACTTCTGCTGCGTTTCCACAATTATATCTGAATGATATTTTTGATTTAACCGCACAGAAAAAATCAGAAACTCAAAAGAATATTGAAGACGGTATTAAAAGAATAGGCAGAATGCAACGACCAAATGGAGGATTCTCGTACTGGTCAGGATTAAGTTCTTCAGATGATTGGGGAACAACCTATGCAGGTCACTTTTTGTTAGAGGCCGAGAAAAAAGGCTATGTGATGCCTATAGGTTTCAAAACCAATTGGGTAAAATACCAACAGAATGTAGCGAAACAATGGCGTTCTGGCAATTCAAATTCTGACTTAGCACAGGCGTATCGTTTATATACTTTGGCACTTTCTGGCAATGCAGATGTAGCATCAATGAACCGTTTACGAGAAACAAGCGGTATATCAAACAATGCAAAATTTAGATTGGCGGCGGCCTATGGTTTAATCGGGCAAGCGAATGTGGCGAAAGAAATTTTGAATAGCGCTAAAATAGATTTCAAAGAAGATAGTTACAGTTATTACACCTACGGTTCTACCGAAAGAAACACCTCAATGGCTTTAGAAACCTACGTTTTGTTAAAAGACAAAGTAAAAGCACAAGAACTTGCCAAAACAGTAGGCGCAAGCTTAAACGAACAGAAATGGATGAGCACTCAAAGTACGGCATATAGCTTATTGGCGATGGGTAAATTTGCTGAAATGGTGGGTGGTAAAGGTGTAAAAGCATCAGTATCTGTGAACGGAAAGTCTGAAAGTGTGAGCACGGCAAAAACACTCGCAAGCAGAGCAATAGCCATAAAACAAGGTAGCAATAGTATTGAACTAAAAAATCAAGAAGGGAATGTTTTATACGTAAGTGTTATTAATAACGGAATTTTACCGGTAGGTCAAGAAAAAGAATACCAACGGAACTTTTCGGTACAGACTAAATTTAAAGGTCGAGATGGTTCAAATATTGATGTTGCAAGCATCATGCAAGGAACCGATTTTGTAGCTGAGGTAACTTTAACAAACACAACAGGTAGTGCCATTAAAAATGTAGCCTTAACACAGATTTTCCCTAGTGGATGGGAAATTGTTAACACGCGTTTTACCGATTTCGGCGACTTCGCTCAAAATGATGTTACCCATACCGATTTACGTGATGATAGGGCAAACTTCTATTTTGATATGAAGAAAAATGAAACAAAAACCCTTAGAATATTGCTAAATGCATCGTACTTAGGAACCTATTATTTGCCAGGTGTTCAAGCAGAAGCCATGTACGATAATGATTATGCGGCTAGAACAAAAGGGCAGTGGATTAAAGTAGTTCAATAACCAAATCAAATTAGATAAAAAGCCTCATTCTGTTGAAAACAGAATGGGGTTTTTTGTTTTAAATAACTTAGTTAAATACATTTTTTTTATCATTTTGTGCTTGTTTTTTAACGTTTTAGGTAGTACGTATTGATAAAAAAGTAGTTAATCGATTTTATTATTTCAATAGCATTCTTGGTATCTATTTTTGTTAGCTTAATTCTGTAGTATGCGATTTCATTTTTTTTGTAAAAAAAGTTTCTATATTTTTTTGACTTTATTTTTTATTTTATTTTCTTGTAGCGATGATGATGATTTTGTAAAAGTTACGTCCGAGTCACCATTGGCAAAACAGTATGATGCAGAAGTCGTAACTTCTTGGTTTAGTTTAATTAAGACATTGACTAAAGAAACAGATGGATATTCGCCTCCGGTTGCTGCAAGAGCTTTTGGGTATACGGGTGTTGCCTTATACCAGGGTGTGGTTTTAGGTATGCAAAATAAAAAATCATTGTCTGGCAAATTAATCGATTTAGAAATGTCTATTGCGCTAGATAATAACAAAACGTATCATTGGCCAACGGTTGCTAATGGTATTTTATTTAGAATGACAAACTATTTCTATAGTAACACTTCGGCAGATCGTCTGGAAGCGATTAATGCAATGAATAACGAGTTTAGTGATCAGTTTTTACTAGAAAATGGAGTAGGAATATTTGAAGTCTCCGATGCTTTGGCAGCCGAAGTTTCAGCTGAAATTATTGCTTGGTCAAAAACTGATGGAGGCGTTGATGCTCAGTTTAATAATTACCCTACAGATTATATGGTACCTGCTTCTGCTAGTTGGAAACCAACAGCGCCAAATTTCAGTCCGGCTTTACAACCTTACTGGGGAAATAATAGACCTTTTTTAATGGCGAATATTACCGATGTACAGCCTACCGCTCCACCTTTATTTTCAGCAGATATAAACTCTTTGTGTTACCAAAGAGCGATGGAAGTATATACGACGGTAAATAATTTAACAGATGAACAAAAAATAATTGCTGAATTTTGGTCTGATGATCCAAAAACTACGGCGACGCCTCCTGGGCATTCTATTGCAATACTTAACCAACTAATTCAAGAAAATAATCTTACGCTAGATGTTGCTGCTGAGGCATATATGAAATTGGGAATTGGTATTTCTGATGCATTTGTATCTTGTTGGAAAACAAAATACGAAACGGTTTATGTAAGACCCATAACGTTCATAACTGAAAATATTGATCCAAACTGGACATCCTATTTAATTACGCCTCCTTTTCCGGAATATACCTCAGGGCACTCCGTACAATCAGGTACTTTAGCAGAAATAATGACTAATCTTTTTGGAGACAATTATAATTTTACGGATAAAACACATCAATTTAGAACCGATATTGATGGAACACCCAGAAATTATAATAGCTTTTATGAAATGGCCGAAGAAGCTGCGATTTCAAGATTATACGGCGGAATTCATTTTAAAGAAGGAATAGATTTAGGCTTAATACAAGGGTACGAAATAGGTAAAATTATCAATGCACTTGATATTGACAAATAAGCTTGTTAACCTCTAAGCAATAATACTATTTACTTAAAATATTATGAAGATACCTTGGTATTTTGAGGAAGAATTTAAATTATTGTACTTTTTCTTTATCAAAAACCAAAACATTTTGAAATAGAAATGAACCAATTTCTTTTATAGGTTCGTATAAAACAGATTCACTTTTAGTATCTTCTTTAATAAGACTCATGGTTTGGTTTACACTATCGAAAAAAGTTAAGATAGCACCAAACATTACGGCTATTTTTAAAGCGCCAAAAATACCACCAGCAGCTTTATTTAATAGACCTAACATGGCAAAATCGGCAATTTTAGTAAATAGTTTTCCTAATAAGTTTACAACAATTACAATGACGATAAATGTAATGACAAACGAAGCAATATTCATATATTTTTCATCCCATTGCATATGTTGAGCTAAATATTCTCCTGTAATGTATGAGAAATGAATAGCACCATAAATTCCTGCGATTAAAGCAACAAGCGAAGCAAGTTCTACAAATAAACCATTTTTAAAGCCTTTATAAAGTCCAAAAACTAATGGTAAACCTATAATTATATCTAATAAATTCATGGGTTAGTAATTTTAACAAATATAGAACTTTGATTTGTACCTTTGAAAGAATTTGAAAACTGAGGTTTTTGAAGTCTATATAGATCATATTTTATAAAATAAAAATGTCAAGAGATATACAATTAAAAGAGCGTTGGGATATTTTGGTAGAAAAACTTTCAGTCCAATTCGCCGATGGTGATACCTTAGAATTAGATGCCATTATTTATTTAGTAGGCGTACAAGAGCTAGGAAAAATTCACAATACCTACAAAAAAGACGAAAAATTAGATTTAATGCATATTGCCATTTGTAGGTTGTTAGAACCTTATGGTTTTTATGTATTCGATTATTTTGATGAAGATGGTTGGCCCCATTATATCGTTAAAGAAGAACTACCACCACTAAAAGCAGGAGAGCAATCTGTTTTAATGAAAGAAGCTATTGTCACCTATTTTGTTGAGAAAGAGTATATTAATTAAGGGCCTACCACCGCCCCTCCACAGGAGGGGAGCCAAAGACGAAGTCTAATTTAATGTTTGAATGAAAACTAAACCACTTTATTACGCAGTAATTTTTACCTCTACAAGAACTGATGGCGATAATGGCTATGCAGAAATGGCCCAACAAATGGAGGTTTTAGCCAAGCAACAAAAGGGATTTTTAGGTTTAGAAAGCGCGCGCGAAGAAATAGGAATCACCGTTAGTTATTGGGAAAGTCTAGAAGCTATTACCAACTGGAAACAAAACACGGATCATTTAATTGCACAGGAAAAAGGTATTAAAGATTGGTACAAAGAATATAAAGTTCGAATTTGTTTAGTAGAGCGTGAGTATGATTCTAAAAAATGATATTAATTTTTACTATTAAAGTTTTGAGATTAAAACAAATTTTGGGTTAAATGTTCTAAAATGTAAATAATGGCATATCGAAAATTTATCGTAAAATTTGAAATGAAAGTGGCGTTAAAAATTTTAAGCTGTTTGAGCTTATTGAAATCTTTAAGTAAAGAAAATTTTTAAAAGCGAGTTCTTAAAATTTAGACACCGAATGATAAATTTAGATAAAGGTTTCGTAAGCCTAGACTTTTTTGTTTCTTTTTTTGGCAATGCAAAAAAGAAAAAGGTTAATTATAGGAAGTATGATAAAGTGGTTTAAAAACTTATTTAAAAATAATCCCAAAAAGATTATCCTAATCACTGTACTTTTAATCGCCTATTATTTCTGTCTTCCAAGACCACTTTTTGATGCTCCCACAGCAACTGTAATAGAAAGTAAAAACGGAATTTTATTAGGCGCAAAAATAGCTAATGATGGGCAGTGGCGTTTTCCAGAAATTGATAGCGTACCCGAAAAGTTTAAAATTTGTTTACTAAATTTTGAAGATGCTTATTTTTATCAGCATATAGGTTTTAATCCTATTTCTATGGCGAAAGCAATAGGTGCTAATTTATCGGCAGGAAAAACCGTTCGTGGGGGTAGTACCATTACACAGCAAGTAATCCGGCTCTCTAGAGAAAATCAAAAACGATCTTATGGTGAAAAATTTATCGAACTACTATTAGCCACTCGTTTAGAATTTGGTGCTTCAAAAGAAAAAATTTTACAGTTGTATGCGAGTCACGCTCCTTACGGCGGTAATGTGGTAGGATTAGAAATGGCAGCTTGGCGCTATTTTGGTTTATTGCCTTATCAACTTTCTTGGGCAGAATCGGCAACTTTAGCAGTTTTACCCAATGCTCCGAGTTTAATTTATCCTGGAAAAAACCAAATCAGACTTTTAGAAAAAAGAAATCGACTTTTAAAAAAATTATTTGAGGAAAATAGCATCGATAAAACCACTTACGAATTAGCTTTACTCGAAACACTACCTCAAAAACCTTTTGCCTTACCCGCTGCAGCGCCCCATTTTGTGGAATACGTAGCCAAGCAAAAAAAAGGAGAACGCGTTCAGACAACTTTAGACCAAAATCTACAACAAAATGTAAATGCTATTGTAAAGCAGCATTACGAAATTTTAAAGCAGAATCAAGTACATAATGCGTCAGTTTTGGTTTTAGATGTTAAAACGCGACAAGTTTTAGCATACATTGGCAATACCCCAACGGATAAATTTCATGAAAAAGATGTGGATATGGTGCACGCTAACAGAAGTACAGGAAGCGTTTTAAAACCATTATTATATACCGCCATGTTAGATGCAGGAGAATTGCTACCCGATATGCTGGTGCCTGACGTTCCTACTCAAATTGCGGGGTATACGCCTGAAAATTTTAACGAAGATTATAGTGGTGCTATCGAAGCAAAAAAGGCTTTGGCGCGTTCTTTAAATATTCCTGCGGTACGTTTATTACAGTCGTATGGCTTACAGAAATTTAGAGACCAGCTAAACGCTTTCGAACTAGGCGGATTAACAAAGTCTGCCGACCATTACGGGCTAACCTTAATTCTCGGTGGCGCTGAAAGTAATTTATGGGATTTATGTAAAACTTACGCCAATTTAGCCTCCACCGTGCATCATTTCAATACGAGTTCTAGTGAATATTATAAAAATGAATTTACCAATCCTATTTGGTTGCAAAACGAGATTATTGATTTTGGTACAAAATCTACCGAGAAGACTGTTTTTGATGCGGGAAGTATTTATTTGACTTTTGAAGCCATGAAAGAAGTCAACCGACCCGAAGGAAATGAATCTTGGGAATTTTACGACTCTAGCAAGCAAATAGCTTGGAAAACAGGCACAAGCTTTGGCAATAAAGATGCTTGGGCAATAGGCGTTACGAACGATTATGTAGTTGGTGTTTGGGTCGGAAATGCTGATGGTGAAGGCAGACCCAATGTTAGTGGTGTTGCAAGTGCCGCACCTATTTTATTTGATGTTTTTGATGTATTGCCAGCGTCGGACTGGTTTTTAAAACCTTTTGATGAATTTATAGCTGTTGACGTGTGTACGGAAAGTGGTTTTTTGGCCACACCAATTTGTCCTTCAAAAACCATAGATATTCCTAAAAAGCAGAATTATGTGAATGCTTGCGCTTTTCACCAAACCATTCATTTAGATAAAAATAAGCAGTTTCGGGTAAATTCTTCTTGTGAAGATCTGTCCCAAACTTTTGCGGAATCGTGGTTTGTATTACCTCCGATACAAGAGTTTTACTATAAAAAAAGTCACCCTTTATATAAGCCATTACCACCTTTTCGGAATGATTGTATTGCGTTGAATTCGCCGACGATGGAATTTATATACCCAAAAAATGGCGGTAAAATTATATTAGCAAAAAATTTCGATGGTAATAAAAACGAGCTTATTTTTAAATTGGCTCACGCCAAACCCGAAACAAAAGTATTTTGGTATTTAAACAGCACGTTCGTAAAAGAAACCAAAGATTTTCATGAAATTGCTTTACTACCAGATGCTGGTATTCAAACAATTTCTGTTGTAGATGAATTAGGAAATGAAGCTAAAATTAGGATTACAGTGGAGTGAATTTTGTATTTTGATGCGGAATAATTATGAAACCAAATTTTAATTTTTAAACCCTGTAAAACTTACCTTTATACTTATAAAACCGCACCAAACAAAAATATATACTAAAAATTAAGAACCTACGTTAACGTTATTATCAATACCTTTTAGAAGTATAGTTGCTAAAAGCAAACAACATCGTTCCGTTTTAAAAACTCAAATATGAAATACCTTAGATTCATCACCATTTTATTATTCAGCTCAAC